>CAIWEX010000680.1 GCA_903911795.1 uncultured Schlesneria sp. | reverse complement strand
CTTTAAGGTAGTTGTGGAATCGTGGGGCGTCATTCTGTTGATGGTCATCGGCCGACAACATCGGGACCGTGAGAATCGGGTTGTGACAATGCCCATACTAATAATTCGTGTCGAGAACTCGCCGCCATTCCTCAAGGCTTTTTGCTGCGGCAAATGCGTTTCGTACGACATCCGGCTGCGGATGAAGTCGGGCGAACTTCAGGCCGAACGCCCTCATCGTGGAACACGTCTGAACATCGGTTTTGAATTGCAGGCTCAGTTCGCACTGCATCAGCTGCACGCGCCGCTGCTCCGCCAGATCGGGAATCATGGCGGGAAGGCCGTTTGCCAGATCGCGCACCTGCTGAAAAATCCAGGGATTTCCGATCGCTCCGCGGGCCACTGAAACCCCATCCACTCCCGTGCGCCGGAGCATGTCCAGGCAGGACTGAGCCGTGAACAGATCGCCGCTTCCAAGGATTGTTCGATCCTTGGCATGTAATTTCACGTCGCGGAGGAATTCCCAATTGCTGGGACCAACGTATTTTTGCTCGACCGTCCGACCGTGAACGGTAATCGCGGCAACTCCGCGGTTGAATGCGCCATCCATAATCTGAAAGAATCGGTCACGACTTCCCTGGGAATCATCGATGCCTCGACGCATTTTCAGCGTGACGGGGATTTGCGGTGGGACCGCCTCGCGAACGCGATCGACGATTTCCAGAGCCACGGACGGCTGGCTCAGGTGATATCCGCCGCGGCACCCTCCAACAGCCGACTTGACAGGACATCCGAAATTGATGTCGATGATGTCAAAGCCCGCTTCGACCAGGCGCGTGGCTGCGGGGCCGAACTCTTTCGGGTCGGACCCCATCAATTGTCCCCCGACCGGGTGCTCTTCGTCAGTTAACTGCAGGTGGTGCTGAGTGCGTCGGCGATTTTTTAACTCCAGCACAAACCGGTCGATCATGACTTCGGCCAGGGTATACGGTGCTCCCAGCCGCCTGGCCACGATTCGCATCGCTCCGTCGCTGTAGCCGCTGAGGGCTGCCTGAACGGCGGGAAATCCGATATCGACGTTTCCGATCCTGAGCGGACGAACCCGAAACGTTTGCGGATCTGGTTCGGGGAGACTCCATAGAGGGGGGGGAAGCAGGTCAGGGTTTGAGGTGGCATTTGTCATGCGAACGATTCTGGCGAAAATTCGTGCCCATGAAAATGCCGATTGACAGCAGTTTGGAAACATCCTGCTTGACCCGCGCTCTCTGACAGTCCTATATTCATGGTAAGGAACAATCGTTTCCAGTCGGAGCGATTGTAGGGGTTGTCCGGGAAAGATTGGGGACGCATGTCTCAATTCGACGGAATCTTCGGCCAACATTGATGTTGGTGCCAGACTTCAGGTCGATTCGCCTGTGGTGGGGCGTGTCGGCGGTCGATAAAAACGCCAGGTGTTCCAACTTATGCGATCGAGGTACGTGTCATGCACGTGATGGGAAAAGTCGCCGTCTGGCTGGTGGTCATTGCGGCCGCCGCATCGACCGTATTGACAGCCAAACTGGTTCAAGTCCGAAACAGTTGGACAAAGAAGTCTCGCGCCTATCAGCAGCAGTATCAGGAACTGCAGCCCAAGATCGCAGAATTGACCGACCAGGTTGCGGTCTTGGAAGCGGACTATTTCCGCTCCAAGCAAATGTGGGGTGTGTACTGGAACAAGGTCCCAACGACTATCCCGCGACCAGCCGACGGGTTCGTCGATATTTCGATCGGTACCAACGAAGGGCTGGCCCCCAAGCAGTATCTGTACGGATTTGAAATCCTGCCTGATGGCAAATCGATCTATCGAGGCGACTTTACGGTGGAATCGGCGAATGCCCAGCAATCCCGCTTGAAACCAAATTGGAAAGTGAATCTGGAAGACGTCCAGACATGGGCACCGAATGGAACTTGGCGCTGGCGAGCCATGCTCCCGGGAGCCTACCAGCCGAATTTCGATCTACAGACATATTCGATCGGGGCGTTGGAAGCCAGACTTGTCGAGCGACGCACCCAATTGGCGACCGAAACAAAGCTCGAGACCGAAGCACAGGCACAACTTGCAGTGCGTGAGGCGGAACTGATCGGCGGCGATCAGCTCTCGAAAGACCCGCAGGTTGACGCCGAATATCGCGAAGGGCTCGTCGCTGCGGTCGAACAGACTGAAGAACTGCGGAATCAGGTTCTGCGAGCCAATGATGACTTGCGCCGCCGGTTGCGAAAAGCCCAGAATGGCGTCGAAAAGTTGAAAACGGACAATCTGGAAATCACAAGCAAACTGCCTCAGCCACCAACCACCGTCGGATCTGCGAAGGACTGAAATCCCTGGATCAGGCCGAATTTGCTCGCTCGCATCGCGTAGATTTTTCGCCATGTCGAGATTGTCGCCGTGCCAATGCGGTCCCCTCCGCATCGTACGGCGTTTCCATTGGAATTCCTCAATCACCTGGATGTGAATGATGGGCTTCGACGACCGTGATTACTCCCAGGAAGAGAGTTGGGCGGCCTCAACTCAACCAGACAACGTTGTCACGAAGTGGTTTGTGATCCTGACGGTGATCGTGTTTGCGATGGGGGCGCTGACGGTTTCAGGTGTTACTGAGTCATCGATTGTCTTCGAATCTCTTGCGCTCAAAGCACGCTACGTGATGCATGGACAGGTCTGGCGACTGTTCACGTTTGCCATCAGCCATCACCCCACTGATATATTCGGAATTGTTTTCAGCCTGCTGATCATCTGGCAGATCGGATCTCAACTGGAGCGGATGTACGGTTCCAGCGAAATGCTCGTCTTCTATCCGGCGATGGCACTATTCGTCGGGGCGGTTTTCACCGCATGGGGATTCATCGTTCCCTTGGCAATGCCACTGGGAGGCTCCGCATTCATCGCGCTTGGCGTACTAACGCTCTACGCGACTCACTATCCCCGCATGGAAGTCTGCATTCTTCCGCTGATTACTGTTCAGCTCCGCTTCCTCGTAGCAATTTATGCATTATTTGGGCTTTACCCTGCGTTGCGGATCATTCAAGCCGGAGGTGGCGTGATCGGACTGGCCTATGCTTCACCGGTTCTGAGCGTCGTATTTTCTCTGGCGTATCGCCACTTTCACTGGCATCTGGCTGCAATTGTCGGGATCTTCAATTTCTCGAGTTGGAAGCGAGCCTGGCGCAATCGCGTCGCGCGAAGTCGATTGCGTGTGTACAGCCCGACGATGGAACCTGACAAACTGGAAACGAAAGTCGATGCGCTTCTGATCAAGATCCATGAACAGGGGTCAGAGAGTTTGACCGAGGAGGAGCGTGCGATCCTGGTCAAAGCGAGCGAACGCGCCAAAAACCGAATTTCGTAAGAAACGGACTACCTGGGACTCGATTTGAATTCGATGCGATAGGTCTTGCCGGGTTCACAGATTCGCGGATTGGGAATCAGCACAAAGTTGTCGGTGATCACCGGCCCCAGTTCTTTCCCGTGGGTGACTTCCACGTTTTGTACACGCTTCGGCATGAACTGCACAAACGGCCGCCAACCTCGCTGCGACCCATTCTTGTTGATCGGCTCGAACGACTTCTCCCCGTCAAGCGGCTTGATTTCGAGAACGTAACTCCCAGGCGCAACCTCAGTCAAAACTTGCTCATACGCCAGCTTTCCAGGAGCCAACTTCGCGTTCCAGGCAGGGTCGCCGTATAGCGCGACGACATCCCGGTCATGCAGCAAACCGATCCCGTCTTGAATTGTCAGTTCCGACTTCTTCGCGGCATCCGATAACTCGAACTTCAGGCGGGTAGTTGTCCCGGGCGGCGTATCGAGCCTGGCGATGTCAGGAAAGTTGGTCTCCAACCTCTCAATCAGGGCCTGCTGATTGGCAAAAAAGGCCTCTGCAAACGTGTACCGTCCAGGCTGTTCGACAAAGTAATCCAGGCAGCCCCAGCCACCGTAGCCGTACCACGTCAGGACGGTATATCCAATCATCTGACGCACACCGGCACTCTTCATGAATGCCAAGGCCATCGCATCGGGACCATCGATGTGCCCCATCAGGCAGTTTCCAATGGGCAGATAGACCTTTGGATTCGGAGAGACGATCGGGAATTTCCGTCCTTTCGTATCGACACCGAACAAGTCGCCTCCCTTGGACTGAAAATATCCGTTGCGGTAGCGAAAACCGATCTGCCAGTCGCGTTCGGTCGCGTGTCCGGAAGTCACAAACAGGTCTGCCTTGTACTCTGAAAGCGACTCAGCCAGAGCCGCCGTCGTGTCACTTGGCCCGCGTGATTGCGTCGCCTCGCCACCGGACGCCTTCCTGACCATACGATTCTGTTCGAGTTCGCAGTACCAGACACCTTCGGTGACCCGGTCCATCGCCAGTTCCGTTCCTGACGCAACTCGCTTGATCACAAGTGGTTCACGTTCCCTGGCAATTTCCAGGGCGTTGGCGGCATCGAAGCCCGTCAAAATCCCCCACAGGACGTCGGTATACGGATCGTCGTCCAGTTTGCGAGTCAAACGATGAACGTCAGCGACCATCTGACGCGTTGCTTCTTTGCTCGTGGCAACGAAGCAGGCATACCTGGGAAACGCTTCGCGCAAAGCGGGGAGTGCCTCGGTTACGTGCTTCTCGTAGACCACCACCTGTGCCTGGTGTTTTTCGACCAGTTCGCCAACGACCTGATTCCAATCGGGATCGGCCTTGGTCGCCTGCGAAACGACAACCACGTAATCCGCTGCTATCGCCTTAACGGCAAAAAGTGCGCAAGCACAGAACAGAGCCAGTCGAGAAGAAATTCGGGAAAGAAACATCAACAGATCCCAGAAATGGGGCGAGTTTGGCAGGACACAGACTTAGTTTACGACGGCCTTCACATCGTATCAATCCGGGCAGATGTACAACCCGATTGCAGGCGATTTGTACCATTGGCTTCTCGACGTATTTCGGGAAATCCACCTTACGGAAACTCTATGATCGATCCTCATGGGCTTACACCATATGGCATTGTTGCTCGCCGATCGTGAATTACCACAATCCCCAAGTTGGGCTGACTTTTCGGGTCAGGATGAATCACCGCATCGACCCGGCTTAGACTGTTGTAGCAGTGGCCGGATTTCCGACAAAAGTGTCAGATCTTCGAAAGCTGTCCTCCTGAACGGATGTAACTGACATGCGGCGCATTCGAGACCATGTAGGCCGATCCTTAACAGATCCGGTGCTCAATGGCACCCCAGTGGCAATTCCCGCCGAATATCCCTGGTGAGATCGTAAAGTCAGGTGATTACCATTACCAACCGTCATCTTACGTGATCGCGACGACCAGCTCGAAAGTCGCACGCGCAGAATGATGGGGGTGAATGGTCGATAGTGGTGTTTACGAATTGGTTGAGACCGCGCTGGCTCTCATTGATCTGCAACTCGAAGACTGCCATTCGAAAGCTTCGTGGAGGAATTGTGCGTCAAACCACAAGACTGCTCCGGTTGAGCTCGGGTATTTTCTCAACCGCCGCGGCAATTGTCTGCTGGTCATCAGTGGCCATTGCGCAACAGCCTGCCCTACCAACTCCGCCACCCGTTACGGCTGTCGGCACCACAACTGCCTCGCCGATAGCAACGCCGTCCTTGCCGAGTCTGCCGAAAGCTGTTGCGCCTTCGCCGGGTGGTGCTGCGAGTGCTGCCCCCTTACCCGTCGGATCAAACGCCACCAGTCCAGGCGCATTACCAGCGAAAGGTGTCGTTGCGACTCCGGTCACAACAACCGTCACCGCGCCAGCGACTGCAGATCCGTTTCTCGCGCAGTTGGACCTGGCAATTGAGGTCAGCAGTCGCCGTTACCTGACGGCCAATGCACATTCTCCCTGGCAAATTTTTCACGGATTGCTGGCACTCAAGCAAAGCTTCCAATTGAATCTGAATGGTCAGAAGGTGAATGCGATCGAATGGATCGCTACCAGTGAGCCGAGATTCGACAATCAACCACTCCTGATGAAGACGCCGCACGGCGGGAAATTCCATCCGTTCACGCGACCCTACGCGTTTGAGGGGCATCCCGCTCAGTTTCTGGCTCTGCTGTCACAGTCGGACTTACCTGTGACGTACGCCTTCAAGGTCGGTAACGAGCAGATCACCATTGGTGGGATTATCAACAACACCATGAAAGAGGTGAATAACAAGGAAGAAGTTACCTGGGTCCTGTGGGCACTTCAACATTACCTCAAGCCTGATGCTCAGTGGTTAAATCAGCACAACGAGCAATGGAGTATTGAACGACTGGTTCAGATCGAAACGGCCGCTGCAGTTGTCGGGGCTCCCTGCGGAGGAAATCACCGCCTGTTTGCATTGACTCGAACTCGCGATAAGCATCTGAAACAAGGCGGAAAGCTCGTGGGCGTCTGGGCGCAGGCCGACTATAAGATCCGTCAGCATATTGAAATTGCCCGCTCGATGCAGAACTACGACGGTACCTTCTCTGCAAAGTTTTACGAAACATCGGGGCATACGACGGATTTGAATTCACGATTCAACACCACTGGCCATACGATGGAATTTCTGTCGATTGGTCTGCCAAACGAGCGATTGAATGAGCAGTGGGTCCGCAACGCGGTCTTTGCATTGAGCAATGATCTGGTCGCCAACCGTCAGCGCGTCATTGATTGCGGTCCGCTCTATCACACATTGAATTCGCTGATCATTTATCGAGATCGGCTGCGGCAGTTGCAAAAGCCCGTCGAGCTGACGCCGACTGTTCCACCGCAGGTTGCTGATGCTGGTG
>CAIWEX010000679.1 GCA_903911795.1 uncultured Schlesneria sp. | reverse complement strand
CGCATTCCGTTTCGGGGGCTTCTGCAAAGCCAGTGCGCCCCCGCCACCCAAACTGTGGTGCGGCCTCGAAAAACTACTCATCCTCCGCGAACCTGCTCCAGCCTCGCACCGCCCTAAATCAGCCCCAAAACGAAGATCACTCAGCGCCGTAACTCAAATTGACACGATGGGCGGACACCTCTAGATTCCGTTGTGGCGGGAAAAGTCCCCAACTGGTTACGGCCCAGTGAGTTCGTGCGACAGAGGTGAAACTTGCCCGCTCTATTTGCGATTACGCTGTTCGTCAGCGCGTTCCTGCTCTTTCTTGTGCAGCCGATGATGGGGCGGATGATCCTGCCAAAACTGGGGGGAACTCCTGCCGTCTGGAATGCCTGCATGGTCTTCTTCCAGGCGGTCCTGCTGGCAGGATATGGATATGCACACGCCAGCACGACGTGGCTCGGCAGTCGTCGTCAAGCAATGATCCACTTTCTGGTCCTGTTGCTGCCACTGCTGGTGTTACCGGTGTTGATCTCTGACGATTCATTTCGAGGGACAGGAAGCAGCGATAATCCGATCGGACTTGTTCTGATGTTACTCACCACGTCGATCGGATTGCCGTTCTTTGTGGTCTCCACGACCGGACCGCTGTTACAACGATGGTATGCCGATACGGGACATCCCTCCGCGAAAGATCCGTACTTTCTTTATGCCGCCAGTAATGTTGGCAGTCTGCTGGCATTGATTGCATATCCGCTTCTCGTCGAACCGCAACTGCTGCTGGTCAGCCAGAGCAACCTGTGGGCCTGGGGATACGGGGTGTATGCGGTGCTGGTCGTCTGCTGCGGTCTGGCACTCAATCGTTCTTCCCAGGCAACTCAGGTCGAGGAGACTTCGACACCGATTCCCACCACTGCGCTGACCTGGACACGAAAGCTGTCGTGGGTTTTTCTGGCATTTGTCCCGTCCACTCTGTTGCTGGGGGCGACGACGTATGTTTCCACGGATATTGCTCCAATTCCGCTGCTGTGGATTGTCCCGCTGTCGCTTTATCTGTTGAGTTTCATCCTGGTCTTCTCAAAGAAGCAGCTGATTCCGCATGCCGTCAGTACGAAGCTTTTGCCGATTTGCATCTTGCTGCTGACGATGGTGCTGTCGACGGGAGCCACTGAATTGAAGGGGCTGCCGCTGTGGCCACTGCTGTTTCTACACCTGGCGACATTCTTTTTCACATCGATGGTTGGCCATGGAGAAATGGCACTGGATCGACCCGCTGCATGTCAGTTGACCGAGTTCTACTTGTGGATGTCCGTCGGAGGAGTCCTCGGAGGGCTGTTTAACGCGTTATTGTCTCCCGTCCTGTTTCAACACACGGGACTGACCGAGTATCCCGTGGCCATTGTGCTCGCCTGCTTTCTTCAACTGCCAGCGGCGCTGGCTCAGCAGTCGAAGGATTCTAAAACGCGTTCGAATGCGTTTTACAAAGACATTGCGTGGCCGGTTGGTGTGGGAGTGTTTGCGGCGGCCTTCATATTGCTGAGTGGCCGGATTGGACTGGAGGCGGGGCCACTACGAACCGGCCTGTCATTTGGGCTCCCTTGCCTTGTGGCCTACACATTTGTGGGAAACCCGCTGCGTTACGGGCTGGGAATTGCGGCGATCTTTTTGGCGGGAGCCATCAATCCCGATCAGAAGTTACTGCATCTCGAGAGGAACTTTTTCGGCGTTGTGAAGGTGGCCGACATCACCTCGCCAGAAGGAATGCGATTCCGTGCCTTGTTTCATGGGACGACCGTTCATGGGCAAGTGAGTCTTGAGAACAAGGATGACGACGGTCGCCATGAGCCATCAACGTACTATCACAAAACTGGTCCGATCGGGGAATTCAGCTCTGGCTGGATTAAGAGTCGTCCCAAGGGACAGCGAGTGGCAGGTGTCGGCCTGGGGACGGGTTCGTTGGCCTATTACGCTCGCACCGGTGACGAATGGACGTTCTACGAAATCGATCCAGCGATGCAGCGCGTGGCCGAGAATCCACAGTACTTCCCCTTCATGAGTGAGTGTCGAGCAGGTGTCCCCAAGGTCATTCTTGGCGACGCACGATTGAAGCTGCACGACGCTGCAGACTCCAGCATCGATCTACTGATCCTGGATGCGTTCAGTTCGGATTCGATTCCGATGCACCTGATGACTCGACAGGCCTTTGCCCTCTACAAACGAAAACTCAAGAGCGATGGAGCAATCACGCTGCATGTCTCTAATCGCTATCTCGACTTGTGGCCGATCGCAGCGAAGCTGGCAGAGGACGCCGGGTTGGTCATTTGGGGGCGTCACGATCGCGCCAGCGGTGAGTCACAGAAAATGGGCAAGTACACTTCACAATGGCTGATCCTTGCCCATCGAGAGCAGGACCTGTTTCCCGAAGAGGGCAGCCTGGACCGCAGTCGCTGGGAAAGCGTCAAATCAAATCCCGACACGCCGCTATGGACAGACGATTTCTCGAACCTGCTCAGTGCATTCGGGCAACGGGAGTGACCTGCCCTTAT
>CAIWEX010000678.1 GCA_903911795.1 uncultured Schlesneria sp. | reverse complement strand
TCGTACTGCCGCCATGTGTCTTCCATGCTGGAGTGGATTTGAAGCAGTTGATCTTTGTCACGGTCGTGCGTATCGCATCTGCACAGGGCGGCTTTCAGCTTCAACAGCAGTTGGTCGATCAGCGGAATGTCATCGCCATCTCGCAAGGAGTTGATGCGACAAATTTCCAGGAGTTGACCGAGTCGAAACCCAAAAAATAACCAGTTCAGCTCTGATCGATCAAGCATGCGACACGCAGTCATGAGGGAGGAACGGGAAAAGGACACACGGTGCCTCCCTGCACCCACCATCGTGACGCACAAAATGCCGTCACAGGCTCGCCACACTCAGTATACTCGGTTGCGAATTCTGCGCCCACGAAAAGCGGGGAGCGGAGAGGCCGTGGGTGCGGGAGATACATGCGGATGATCAGCCGATTTCCGTTGCCACATCGACCGCCAGCTTTAGGTTGCGTTCAGCATAAATCTCTGTCACGTTTGCAGTCGTATGCCCCAACATGACCTGGGCGGCCTCAATGCCGTATCGCTTGCGAACCTCTGTTCCGCAACTGTGTCGCAACTGGTGGGGATGCCAGAACGGGATTTCAACGTGCGCTTTACGGGCCTTACTGATGCCGTACGTGATCGCGCGGCGGTAAGAATCCGAATCGTACCGTTCACGCTTCGGCCGCTTCGACACCTTCGACTTGCGTTCCTGTTTCTTCTGCACCCGGGTTCGCAGTTCACAAGGATATATCTTTGTCTTGCGATTGGGATTGCAGTGGACGCTACGCCGTTCGTTCCGCCACGCCTCCGCCTCAATGGGCGAAAAGAGGAACACATTCGGATCACGATCAAGAAACGGCCGAATGACCGCTTGAGCTTTTGGTCCAAGGGGAATCTGTTTTTCCATCCCCCGATATGCTGTCTTGTGTGTGGACGGCTGGTAGATCCACACGTTACCTGATCGATCGATATCGACCGCGCGCATGATGCAGACTTCTCCCTGCCGCATTCCCGTGAGTTGTTGTAGCCGAATCATCGCTGCGACCGGCGGTGCAACGAACGGCAGGGTCGCCTCGACCGTCTGCGAGTCGACAGGTTTCACCGGATCTGACTCGCGGGCGTCGGTCCGCCCCTTGAGCAACCCCGTCACGGTTTGAAGGGCATGGCTTTGCCCGGCGGGGATCAATTCTTCAGATTCCGCCCATTTGAATGCCCGGCGGATACGGCTGACACGCCGGTTGACTTCGTTTCGACAGAGATCCTGAACTTCGATCATGTGCTGACGGACGACCTTGAGTGACTTTGGGCCAAAGTCACGAGCACGTGTATGGCCGTAAAGATCATTTACTGGGCGCAGGGCATCGCGAACACCGTAGGTTTCCTTGTTCTTAGCACCGTATGTGGCTTTGGCGTACAGGTGGAAACGTAGAACCAGTTCCCCAACGGTGAGATCTGGATTCGCAACCACTGCCGGTGGTGGTGTCGCGGGTGTATGCCGCGGTACGACCGCACGCTCGGCAATGAGTCGGGCGTATCGCTCATGACTTTCAGGAGACCCATAGAGGCCAAGGTAGATATCACGGCCGGAAATCCGGACTCTCGCTTGGCCAGACGCTCGATGATGGGTGTAGGATGGAAGAGACGATCGACGGGACATTGCACTGCTCCAGTGCCCACGTGAAAAGTGGTAGAACTACCACTTTTCAAGAGGCTTCTGAGCCGCGCTGTCGACCATCGACAGGTACGCAAATCTCGCGTTCGGCAGGACTTATAGAAATACACCCCGCTGGGCTCGAACCAGCAACCTTCGGTTCCGTAGACCGATGCTCTATCCAATTGAGCTAGGGGTGCGAACCCTTCTCTGAGACTCAGAGAAAACCATCACCTGCGGTACTGGACCTGTTCGGACCAGATCGTCGCGGACGACGGAAAGCGTATCATGGCGAAAGTGGGGTGAGGATGCAAGGGATCGGATGAGCGCGAAATCACATCAACGGGAACTTGTCATTCACTGGCCAGGTTGCCTGGTTGGTGTTCGCGATCATTCATTTAACGGATGGGCTCCAAGAGGAACAGTCCCGCTGATTGGCCCGCAAGTTGGCGGATTGACGCGGGTGATGAGGAGACCTTCGGTCGGGCGGTTCGGCGGGGTCGGGATACCCGCGCCGAACAAGTGACCCGCGTCGAATGCAGATGGTCCATCAGCCGGAACGGGCTACGGCCTGTTGAATTAATCGCGCGAAGGGTGTCCCAACGACGACGAATAAGGACTTACGAAAGCAGTTTTCGACGTAATTCCTTAAACCTCGTTACAAGCCTTGCTCGATCCCGATTAAATCAACATGCCGGTTAGCGTCCGGTTCCGTGCCACGCGTGCCCCAAGGGGCATCGCATACCAGCCCGGGGTGCAACCCCGGGAACAGAAACGATGAATCGTTCGCGTTCTGAAGGAACGCCGAATCGGGGTTGATCGTGCAC
>CAIWEX010000677.1 GCA_903911795.1 uncultured Schlesneria sp. | reverse complement strand
GGTTGGTCATTCATCCATGCCGCCTGACGCGTGTTTTCAGCTCCGTCAATGATATCAGCGACGTCGGCCAGCTTGACCGAAGCATCGTTGCGGTGGGCGACGATCAGTTTCCTGTACTGTTCGGCCGTGAACAACTGGTCATTCGCACCGATCGTGTAGGACTGCCGCGTACCATCGAAACTCCCTTTGGCTTGATTGACGTTCGCGGCAGCCAGCGTTGTTCGAATGTCTTCCAGATTCAGTCCGAGCGACGACAATGCTGTCGGGTTGGCCTGAATACGAATCGCGGGTTTCTGGCCCCCGCTGATGCTCACCATTCCGACCCCAGGCAACTGGGAGATCTTTTGAACCAGTCGGGTATCGGCCAGGTCTTCCACTTTGTAGAGCGGCAGTGACTTCGAAAAGAGTGCGAGCGTCAGGATTGGGGCGTCGGCGGGATTGGTCTTGGTGTAGATGGGAGGGTTTGGCAGATCACGTGGAAGAAACGTTGAGGCCACATTGATCGCTGCCTGAACCTGCTGAGCTGCGACATCAATGTTGAGTTGCAGGTCAAACCGCAATGTGATGACCGAACATCCCTCGGAACTGGTCGAGGTCATCTGTGTCAGCCCCGGTACCTGGCCGAACTGTCGTTCCAGCGGTGCCGTGACCGACGATGCCATCACATCAGGCCCAGCGCCCGGATAAAACGTCAGTACCTGAATCGTTGGGTAGTCGACCTGCGGAAGTGCCGAGACGGGTAGTTGGCGATAGGCCATCATCCCTGACAACAGAATCGCCACCATGAACAAGACTGTCGCCACCGGCCTCAAAATGAAGGGCCGCGACAGATTCATGGCGTCTCCCTCGGCGAAGTGACACCATCTCGAGGCGGAACGGATTCAGCCTCTGTTTCGCACGAGGTCTTCTCTTTCTGACCACCCGCTTCACGAGAGATTGGCTCTGTGGCTGCAGTGCTGGACTTCTGCGGGGGCGAAGTCCCTTCAGTCGAGGGTGTCGCTGAACGAGGCAAATCTTTCTTGTCCGTCTTTTCGCCCCCCTTCTTGTCACCCTTCTCTGCCTTTTCAGGAATAGGAGCATCTTTGTCGCGAGGAATGACCTTCGCACCGTTCTGCAATTTATCGAGACCATCGGTGACGACGACTTCGTCCGGTTCGAGGCCCGATTCGATGGCGGTTTCACCCCCTTCGTTGACACCCGTTTCGACGTTTCGCAACTCGACCGTTGCTTCCTTGTCGACCACCTTGACGACGTAGACAAACATCGAAGCCGGGCCACGTTGCACTGCAGCCGACGGGACAACGATGGCATCTCGGCGCGTATCCACCAGCAATCGAGCGTTCACGAATTGATTCGGGAACAGCATGTTATCTTCGTTCTCAAATTGCGCCTTGATCCGGACTGTCCCGGTCGTCGCATCCACCTGATTATCAATCGCCAACAATTTACCGCTGGCCAGTTTCAGCTTGAAATCGCGATCAAACGCGTCAACCTTGAGCACTTCGTCCTGTTTTGCCCGTCGCTGAACCCGAGAGATTTCGTCCTGAGGAATCGTGAAAACGACGGCAATCGGTTGCAACTGCGTAATGACCGCCATTCCATTCGGATCATTGGGCCGAACGATGTTTCCCTGGTCGACGATTCGCAGTCCGATGCGTCCAGAGATCGGAGCCGTGATCTTGCAGTACGAGAGTTGAAGATTGGCGTTCGCGACTGTTGCTTCGTCGGTCTGGATGCTGGCCATTGTCTGTTGAACCAGCAATGCCTGGTCGTCGTATTCCTGAGCCGAAATTGATTTATTGGCAAGCAATCCTTCGTACCGGCTGAGCGTCATCTTGGCAGACTTCAAGATCGCGTTATCTCGGGCCAATTGCCCTTCGGCCTGAGCAAGCTGAACTTCGAACTGGCGCGGATCGATTTCAGCGAGCAGTTCGTTTTCGCGAACCATCTGCCCTTCGGTGAAGGCGACATGTTTCAGTTCCCCCTCCACCCGCGTCCGCAAAGTTACGGTTTTGAACGCAGTGACTGTCCCCAAGCCTGTCAGGTAGAGCGGCATATCACGTTTGCGAACTTTGGCCGTCGTCACGGGCGTAATCCGTGGCGGCCTTACTGCAGGAGCTTTGTTTCGCGCCAGAATCGGATCCAGCCAGGGAAGCCAGACCGCCTGGTACTTCCAGCCGGCATAACCGATTCCGCCGAGAACCCCGAGTGTCACCACAGCCTCGATTATGGCCCCGGAAATCCCTTTGCTTCGGACGGGCCGAGTCGTTTGAGGCGTCGACGCGACTGCTGCAGCCCCCGTAGCAGTGACGGGAACCGTTTGATCTTTCACCACATCAGGTGGAGAAACCGGCGGGATGGTACTCATTCAGGTGAGACCTCAATGCGGCAGCTCAGGGAGGCAAAACATGCAGGACTGACATTGTAATCAAATCAATGGGCGAATGCCCGAGAGAAATACCTGAATTCAGGTTAAGTCTGCGCTGGTAGAAGCGCAGTTTCGGCCGCTTGTTCGGCGCGGGTCTCCCGACCCCGCCGAAACCGACGACCGAAGGTCTCCTCTTCTCTTCGTTTTCTTTACGACTTGGCAGTCGTACATGCGTCGAACATCAGACGCCCAATTGCAGACGGCTATCTTCACGCAGGAGCGTGAAGGCGACTTTCGGAAAGCCCCTGGGGTACGAGTCACTTGCTGGGAAGTCGGATCGTTCCGTCCCAGTTGGGCGGTGCCGTACGATTTTGCAGGACAATTTGTTGCATCAGGAAATCCTGGGCACGGTCACTCGCCGGCATGCCGTGCAAGCAACGATAGGCCTGATCCCACCGTCCTGCAATGAAATGTTCGACCCCGAGTTCGTACTCGGCCACCATCGCATCGGTCAGTTCAGGATCGTCTGCCGCGGACGGTAACAGTTCACTCACCACGACAGGAGTTTCCATTCCATAGGGAAGCAGCCTGGCCAGTTTACGCAGTCGACCTTCACTCACGGGAAGTCGCGGCCTGACGATTTTTGCTGTCGCTTCATCAAGTACGATGGGAACTCGCAGTTGCTTGGTCATTCCCTCCAGACGGCTGGCCAGATTAACGACGGGGCCAAAGACCGTGACTTTGACCTGTTCTGCGGTGCCGATCTTGCCAGCCACAGCCCGGCCATGTGCGATTCCAATCCCCATGGCAAAGTCCGCGAGAGGATGATTCTTCGTGGCAGCCGCCTTGGCAAAGGCGGCTCGAATTCCCAGCGCAGCACGACAGGCATGAACAGCTGCGTCAGGCGACGGAAATGGCCAACCCCAGAATCCGAGTGTTGCATCCCCCTGAAAATCCCCGGTCACGCCGCCGAATTCCAGGATGTTCTGCGTCATCACTCCCAGCGCCCGGCTGACCCGTTCCAGCAGTCCGATCAGATCACCCGCCTCACTTTCAGCACGCTGGCTGAACCCTCGCAGATCGCAGAACATGACAGTGACATCGCATTCGCTCGGTTCAAGCAGTGTCGTGTCGAGTTCGTCGCCAAGTGCTGCCAAAACCGGTGGAGCAAAGAATTGTCGCAAGCCCGCTTTCTGTCGCTCCAAACGGCGAGCTCGAACCACGGAACTGATGATTTCTGCGACTAGTTCCGTGAATTTGACGTCTGCTTCAAGTTGCAGAGTGTCAGAGAGTGTTGTTCCCGGGACGAACGTCTTTCCCATACGACCAGCGATATACAGCCCTGTGGGATCCGTTGACAACCCGGGAACTGGTGTGCAATACGCCCAGTCAAATTCCTGCGTCAGTGTTTGTTCATTTCGCTGCGGTGCCCCCTGTTCCCAGATATGCAACACGCTGGCGCGACGACGGTCGAGAGCTTCTTCGACCAGTCGTTTGCTCGGGTGAAACGTTCCCGCAGTTTCCCGGCGACGCTCCCAATGGAGCATCTGCACTTCTTCAGACGGTCCAACCGAAACGATCGCGACGGCTTCTGCGTGGACAACTCCTTTGAGCATCAGATTCACCAGGCGGTGGAACAATTCACTGTCGTTCCGTGCCCCTGAGATGACCTCAGGAAGATGCGTTAAGACCTCGATTCGATTCTCGGGGTCCTGATAGCGGATCTTTCGAAGTTCGTGCGGCTTGAATGAAACTTCTTCAACCGGCTGCACCGCCGAGGCGCCATCGATATCGACTTCCGCCAGGTGAAACGATGTCGATCCGATCACGAAATGCTGCCCGATTTCGACGCGGCAGGAATCGACCGCTTCGCCACCGAAGAACAATGGATTACGGGCTGCCGACAGTCGGCTTAATTGGATGTGCCCCGGCCGAACGTCGAGTTGCACATGTTTGCGTGAAACCAAGGGATCCCACGAAATCGTTACGTCCGCGGCTTCGCGACCAATCACATAGTGTGCCCCGCTTTCCAGCGGTTGGCGAAGCGTCTGTGCCGCTTTTGTCCCCTGGACAACCAGTTCAAGCACTATCGCCTCCCTTCGCGGTCAGCGATGTGAGGGGCTGTGTCGTTGAGACGCGTCGGCGACGCCCAAATCGAAGCCAGCGCGGTCCGCGGTCGCTCAGTACAATGACAATGAACCACCACGATCCTGCCACCAGGCCCAGTACAACAAGTACCGCACCAATCGCAGACGAGATCATGCGAGCCTTGAGTTCTTCCACTGCTCTGAGAGCAGCATCGGATCGCTCCTGAACCACAGTGACCCAGCCTGTTTCACCAACCGAACTGAACGCCGCAAGCCAGATCCCTCCGTAGTTTTCTGGGTCCATCTGTGCGACGGGATCGACGTAGTGGACAGTTCGGTCGAAGTCATACGTCGGCTCGTTCGATCGGGATGCCTGAATAAACTTTTCCAGGTCTTTAATGACAGCACCTTCCGCGACCCCCAG
>CAIWEX010000676.1 GCA_903911795.1 uncultured Schlesneria sp. | reverse complement strand
TTGATTTTTGAGGTGATCTGGTCGGTGAAGTCCTGCCAGGCCCCTTCTCCCAGGATCGTTCCTCCGAACTTCGCTTCATGAATTTTCAAGGCGGGTCCAGCTTCGACATCCGGGTTGGGCCGAGTGTCGACGACTACTGCGGAATCCATATCGCTGCCAGTAAATTCGAAATCCCGGCCGTCGATGCGATACCGCAGCATCAGATGTTTGCGAACGCCAAAGAGTGGATCCGAACCCACAAGCGAATTGTTACAGACCGCGCCGACCATTCCGCTCTTTGACGCTTTTTGAAAACGCTCCGTCAGATCGGTCCAATGTCCAGGTGCTCCGTACTTCGCTTCGAGGACTTCCAGTCGCTTCGGACCACGAGGTTTCGGCTGAGTAACAGCGGGAGTTGTTCCGACAGGTTTTTCTGTCGTCTCAGCGAGCTTCGCTGGCTGTGCAGGTGGCTGGACAGGTTGTGAAATCGGGGACGCCGTTTCTGCGATCTTGTTGGCGGGTTTCGGTCTGGTACTGACGAAAATCCCGATCACAAGTACCGCCGCAGCGGCGATCCCTCCGCCGATCAGTAACGGTTTTGAACTCCGCGAGGCAGCTACGGCGCGATCGGCGCGGGTCTCCCGACCCCGCCGAAACTGCCGACCGAAGGTCTCCTCTTTTTTCTGACCTGAAACCGGTTTGACTTCCTCCGACAGATCGTCGGTCTCAGCGATCGGTACAGGAACGCGTGACGATTCGATCTTCTGAGCTTCGTCGAGCGTCGATTTCAAACGAGCGTCGTATGCCTGTTTCTTATCAGCGACCAGCAGACAGACTCGCGCTTTCGATAATTCATTCAGCACCTGTTGCGACAGCTTCATGTGCTCACCCGTGGCACACTGCGAGACATACGTCATCTGCCGATCTGCGGCGGCTTCGATGACGTCAGGGTCCGTCTCGAAGATCGCAATTCCCAGCAGGCGATAGTGATTGGGCGGCTGTTCCGCCTTGGGGATGCCAAGCCACTTGTAATAGGGATCAAAGGGTGGCATCACGGGTCTCTTGGCAGCAAGTCAATGGGGCGAGAGAACACTGAAGCTTCGTGCTGATAGCTTCAAAGTAACGGCACGGTCCCGATGACACAAGCGGGGATGACGGTGCGAAGTCCGGAGTACCGGCTTTGACGTCGCCCCCTGACATCGTTGAAAGAGGAGACCTTCGGTCGGTCGTTTCGGCGGGGTCGGGAGACCCGCGCCGATCGCGCGTTGTGTGCCTATCGCGCGGCAGCCAGAGCGGCGGCGACGGCCAGAACGTCGCAGCGTTCGTTTTCGGGGTGTCCCATGTGTCCGCGGACGTGAGTGAACCGCACTTTGTGCGTCGTCAGCAACTGGTCCAGCTTCTGCCAGAGTTCCACGTTTTTGACGGGCTTCCACGAGTTCCCCTCGCGCCGTCGCCAGCCGTTTTTTTTCCAGCCGACCATCCAGGATTCGGCACCCTGAGCGACATAACTGCTGTCGGTCACCACTTCGACGTCGGAACGCGATTTGAGGGCTTCAAGACCGGATATGACCGCTTGAAGTTCCATCTGATTGTTGGTGGTCTCAGGTTCCCCGCCAGACAGCTCTTTTTCGGAACCGGAAGCAGGATGTCGCAGGATACACCCCCAGCCGCCCGGGCCGGGATTGCCTCGACAGGCACCGTCGGTAAAGAGTTGGACAAACGGCAGGTTCTTACCGCCATCGGCAGTTGATTCGCTCGACATGGACCATTCCGGAAATCAGCACTTCTGGGTGTCCGACGATATTGTTTCGGACGGAAAACCGTTGTCGAGGTCCGAACTGCCGCGGACTCGCGTCAGGATGACGCCCAGGCGAGTCCACCGTTCACTTGAATTTTCGCTGCAACGCGGGCCGAACCCGTCTTGATTCCCGACTGTAAGGAGTCCCAGAGGACCCCTGTCAATTAAACAGCCGGTAAATCCGTCAGCGAAGCCAGCCAGATCTTAACGTTCGCGGAACACGATACGACCACGATTCAGGTCGTACGGCGAGACTTCCACGATCACGTGATCTCCCGGCACGATACGGATGAAGTGCTTCCGCATCTTTCCCGCCACATGAGCCAGCACCATGTGACCATTTGTCAATTTCACGCGAAACTGCGTGTTCGCCAGCGCCTCTACCACATCTCCTTCGACGTCAATGGCCTCTTCTTTGGGCATACCGCTTGGTCTCTTCTTTCATCAATAACATGAGGTGTTTTCGCAACCCAAAAAACGACTTCCGATATTTTGGGGCGCGGGGATTATAGCGACCCCGTATCAGCAACGCCAAGACTTATCCGATTTCCGAAGGAAAGTTCACAGAATTGCCCCGTTTGATTCGCTTGAGTCACCCCAGACAGATTGGCATAATCTCCCCCCACATCCTGTCTTCAGCGTTCTGCCAAGTCTTCCAGAGAGTTCACTCATGATCTCCATTGATGACGCTTACGTTGATTCGGCCGCCCCCAATTCTGATGCAGCCAAGAATGGTCGCGGTCTGGTGGTCAAAAATAAGTTTCAGAAACTCTCGATTTCTGAAGACTCCACCATCATTTTCGGAGAATGTCAGGGAAGCGGTAAAGACCCCTACAAATGCTCCTGCGACTTCCAGCGCCCCGAAGCCCCGACTCATCGCTGCAGTTGTCCCAGTCGCCAGTTTCCGTGTAAGCACTGCCTGGGACTGATGTACGCATACGCTCAGGGAAAGAAGTTCACGACGGCAGCGGTTCCCGAAGATTTGCAGGGAAAACGCGAAAAACTGCAGGCTCGCGTCGAGAAAAAGGTCGTCGAAGCTGATAAGCCGAAAGTTGTCGACAAAGCGGCTCTGACCAAGAAAGTTCAGGCTCAACTGAAGGGTATTGATCTGCTCGAAAAGCTGACCTGCGATCTGGTTCGCCTGGGGGTTGGCAATATGAACGCCAAGTCCGCCAGTGAAATCGAAGCCCAAGCCAAGCAGTTGGGTAACGCGTACCTTCCCGGGGCTCAGGCAGCGTTGCACAACTACACAAAGCTGTTCGCCAGCGAAGATGGTACAGTCGAAGATGTCCCGGCAAGCAAGCGCGAAGCAGTTTTCAGCGAAGCTCTCGATCATCTGGGGCGGTTGCACACCCTCGTCAAGCAGGGGCGAAGTTACCTGCAGCGACGCCTCGAAGATCCCGAACTGAAGCCGGAAACAGAATCCAGTATCGCCGCCTGGCTGGGCCATGCCTGGCAATTGCGAGAATTGAAAGACGCCTCGCTCGTTGAAAACGATGTGGAACTGGTGCAATTGGCATTCAACTCGCACGATGATGTCGCCCGGCGCGAATTCGTTGATACGGGAGTCTGGATCTCGCTGAATTCGGGCAAAATCCGCATGACACAGACATTCCGCCCCTACAAAGCGGTGAAGTACATCAAAAGCGACGACAGCTTCTTCCAGGTTGCCCAGGTCAAGGAACTTTGTGTTTATCCCGGTGATGTCAACCCGCGCATTCGCTGGGAGGCGATGTTGCCGCGGTCGATTGAAGCCAAAGATTTCCAGACCATCCGCAAGCATGCCTCTGGAGACTTCGCCGCAGTCGTGAAAGACGTCAAAACACACCTGAAAGGTCCGCTCGCTGACAAGCAACCGATCTACGCCTTGAACTTCCAGCGAATCGGCCACATCGGCGGAACGCTGGTCATTGAAGACGCCAAGGGGGAACGGCTGGTCATGACCGACGCCGGGATGTCAGAAGAGCCGCCAAGCTGCCACCTGCTTTCCCTGCTTCCGCCTGCCTGTCTTGCCGGACAAACCGTCATCGTCCGATTCCGTCATGACCTGGACACTCGCAAATTACAGGTCAAACCGCTGAGCATCGTCACGCCAGACGGCATCGTCCGACTGACGCTGTAGTACATGCCAAAGCGAAACGTGGACTGGCTTATTGTTCAAATAGGGCTTCTTGTTCAAAAGCGGAAAATCCCATGAGCATCGCTGTACTGACTCAGGTTTATGACGAAACGCGGCGGCTGGCGATCGCGGGCAGCGTGGTTGCAGGGGGCGATTTTCGCCTGAAAAAGCTGATCGCTCCCCTTGAACAGGCTGGCGCAAAAGCTCCCGTATTCGCAAAAATCGGACAAGCAGTGAAGTCTCTCGTGGAAAGCAACGAGCAGACGTCGGCCCTGGCCCTGCTGGAACTCAGTACTCTCGTCAATGCCGTCCTTTATACGCAGGGCGAAACGGGGCTGGCGGGGAAAATCGAACCGATCGAGACGACCGACCTCGGTCCCCAGACGACTCAAGCGAGTGCCCGCGTTCTGAAACCGCTGCTGGAAGCACTTTCAACAACCGGCTCGGGGCGATTAGAAATCATCCGCGACTCATTCGAACGAGGGGCCTTCCGGGATCTGCGACTGGTTAAGCCTGCCTTGAATGGGATTGATGACCCCTACCCGGAAATCAGTCAATTCATCGGGAAAAAGGTATTGCCACTGTTCGGCAAGGCGATTCTGCCGGAATTGCGAGCCAAATTCGATATCAAGGGGAAAGCAGGACATCTGCGTCGACTGGCGTTGATGCATCACTTGGACTCCGAGGGGACTCGCGAAACCATCAAACAGGCACTCGACGAAGGCTCGAAAGAGATGAAAGTCGTGGCCATTCAATGTTTGGGTGACGCTCCCGAAGACCTGACATATCTGCTTGAGCAGGCCAAAGCTAAAGCCAAAGATGTCCGGGCTGCGGCACTGTCGGCA
>CAIWEX010000675.1 GCA_903911795.1 uncultured Schlesneria sp. | reverse complement strand
CGGGATGCTCGCGATGCGTCAGTTCCGCAACAAACGGGGCGTGATGTCGAGCACGTGTCTTAAACGCTGACAAAGCCATTAATCCCAAGACCTTGGTTGTCTCGGAGTCAGATTGATGAATGACGTCAATGATTGCAGGAAGCTCACTCGCGGGCGGATATCGCTGTCTGGACAAGATCAGTAATCGCTCGTTTAAATCTGCCGGACTTGCTGATGCCCCTATCGAGTCGTCCGGACTCACTTCGATGCCATCGCTACAGAGCAACGTCAAACTGAAAAACAGCACAAACATGTTTGCACGCCCTCCTTCTACCCGCTTCTTTTGTTTGCTATGACAACGCCACCTATACGGCGTGTCGCAATGCTTAGCCCGCAGGGTGCGGTGTCCCATGCCAGAATATCGGCCTTCAATTGAGTCGTTATGCCCTAAACCTTCTTCGCCACGCGAAAGTAACCAGCAAGATGACTGCCATCCCGCCGTTTATTGACCAGATCAAGAAGTTTGAGTTTTTGTTTTTCGGGGGCGGAACGATCTGCTGGGCCTTTTCGAGCGTCAGTTTCAGTGTTGCCCCAACCGCCGGGCTCACGCCAGTAAGTTGAAATAATTCGCTCTTTGTCCTGTCCAAAACAACGGTGCCGGAGGCGAACTCCATATCACATTTGGGACGTTCTGCCATTTCGTTGGCCAATATCGGCCTGTCCACTGTGACAACGGTGCTCTTCACCAAATACTTCCCCGTCAAAACACTACTTGAATCGATTGGCCGGTTCGCACCTAGAATCGCGGCACCTTCGAAGTGAGGCGGCGGCCTCACTCCAGCTTCATCTTTGGGCAGGGCAACGGAACTGTACTGATCCAGTTGAATTCGTCCCGGCAGCCAGACACCCGAGACAACTTCAGAAAAGTCACTCCACACAATCTCGGCCGTCCTTGGCGTGGCAATCTCTTGAAGATCAGTTCCTTGCCGAAAGAGTTCTGTCGTCTGCATGCGTATCGGGGCCATGCCGTATTTCGGACTGAAATCGATCCTTGCCTGGACAAGCACAGGTGTCGGACCTTTTGGAAAAATATTTGCAATCGGATAGTAGGTCAGAGAGACCAGTTCACCACGCTCCTCATCCTGCCAAGACTTAATCGCGGGTTGAACGACACCATCCGCTTTTTCCTGGAGAGTTTCTGCAAGCGGCCGCAACGGTTCTCGCAATGAAGAATAGTTATCAATCAATGTCCAAAGCGGTCCGTGTGTCCCCAGCCAGCAGCGAATCGGCTCAAGTCCGCGATACGGCTTTTCATCAATGACAACCTGCGGTTTACCTTCCTCAACGCCTGGCAGATACATTTGCCACACATCACCGATGTTACAATAGATCGCTATCCCAGCTTCCTTCCCATCCTTGAAAGCTCTGATTGTATATTTCTCCTCGCCCCCCGTGTGATACTGCCAGCGTAATCCCGTCCTGCTAACGAGATCGACGTCAAATGATTCCGGCTTTGGGAAGTTTCTTTTGATTCCAAAGTATTGACCGAAAGCAACATTGGACCGGTGCTGTGCCTTAAGATAGTCTCGATATCCTTTGCCGGAAGTCGCCACCTTAGTAATTTCCACATCCATCGTATCAATCACATCAAGGCGGTGACGCAGAACCTCTTTAAGCTCCTCCAAAGCCCATTGGCGTACCGGCGCATCGACCTCCGCGCCTGCGACCTCCACCACAATGAAGGGCACCAAAAGGCAAGAAAGAAGGCGGGCACAAAATGCGAAGCAGTGACCTGACATTGCAAGCATCCATCCTTTCGAATTGCCCTCGACTCGCAAGCCGCAGTTAGCTTTTTTTACGGTACTGTCCGACATCTTCGATGTCTGGCGTGGGAATGGTGAAGCGTAGTTCCACCCAGGCCCAGTCTATTTGGCGGCTCGAATATCGTAGCAAATGATTTCACCAGGAGTCCTCAGGTACATACGACCTCGCGAAATCACGGGCATGTTCCAGTCCAGCAACCCTTTCTGGCTGCTGGGACCTGTGTTTCGCAAATCGTGGACTCGTTCCAGCTTCCCGCGTTCCGTGTAGGCCAATGAATTCGCTTCGATCAGTGTCACCGTCTGATGGCTGCGAACGTAGATTCGTCCATCCGCAGCACTCATCGACAATCCCATTTTGAAGCCTGGCTGAGACCATTTCATCTTGCCTGACATCAGGTCTGTGCATCGCAATGAAAAGTTCGCTTTTCCGGGTTTCGCTCCCAGCGCCCAGGATTCTTCACGATTATCAACCCAGAAACCGTAGATGTGCCCATCGACGATGACAGGGGGAGTTACCGCTTCGTGGACTTCGTTGCCGGTCCACAGCACTTTCGGTTTGGGGTCAGCCTGGGAAAAATCGCACTCGACCAGCGACTTCTGCCAACCGTTTAAGTCATCCAGATAAAGATTGGGGCCGACAGGCTTCAGGCCACCACTGGCCCATGCGGGGGCTTCGTTCGGGCCGGAGCATTCCCAGTTCCAGACCTGCTTGCCATCGGCTTGACGCAGAATTTTCCACTGGCGGTTTCCATGGATGACCAGGCAGTTTTCGTTCTGGAATTGGATCGGGAGTCCATTACCCGTGACAAGGCCGGGACCGCGAGTTCCCGGAGCACACGTCTCTTCGAACTTCCAGGCGACCTTGCCGGTCTGTGCCTCATACGCAAACACCTGCATCTTGTCACTGACTTCTGTCTTTGCCCACGCGGGAATCGCCGGGTTGCCTCCCTGCCAATAGAACAGGAAGATCTTGTCACCCAGGGGAATCAGGGAACCATTGAAGCCCTTCCATTCCAGGTTTCCGTTGCCTTTCAACGATCCATCGAGGTATGGGGACTGTTCGCGAAAATTCTGCTGCCAGACAATCTTTCCGGTCGCTCGTTCGAAGCAGAATGCGTGCCCGAATGTTCCGATGGAATAGACGTATTTGTCGGTAATTGTTGGGGTGGCTCGTACCCCCAGTTCCCCCCATCCGACCGTGTAAACGGGCGGGACTTCATAGGTGTGCGACCATTTTTCTTGGCCAGTGTTTGCGTCAACGCATTTGACTGTTTCGTGGAGTGAATCTTCTTCTAGCTGCGCGTAACAGACGTCGTTACCAGCGATGGAGGGATGGTTTGAACCTGTTCCGACTGGAATCCGGAACTGGACTGGCGGACCATCTTGAGACCACTCCTTCAGCAGTCCCGTTTCATCAGATGTGCAATTCGATTTCGGCCCCGCCCAATGAGGCCAGTCTGTTACAATCGGAGCTTTTGCGACGGAGTTTTCCGCTGCCGTGGCGACGGAAACGCCGAACAGGCAAAACAGAAGGAGAGCTCGAATTGGCATATGCTTGTTCCCGCTTGACAGGTGTTCCGCCTGACTGGGTTTGGATTTTGGGCGAACAGGTTGAAATCCTCTTCAATTAAGGATCGGCGAATTATAATGGCTTTTGATGCGTCCATGTTACGGTATCGTTGCCAAAAACGTCTCGATTCAATATAAGGGCGTGAAGATT
>CAIWEX010000674.1 GCA_903911795.1 uncultured Schlesneria sp. | reverse complement strand
TCTTGAAATACATCCCTTCGACGCCGTCGTAAACATTCGGATAGATCGTGTTGAGTCGCTCGAACGAGTGACCCGCCGCTCGCTTGACCATGTCGTCATAGGCAAACCGGTAAACGTTGGCGAATGCTTCGAAGAAGGCTTCGGGATGGCCGCTGGGCAGTCGGCAGGCTGCCTTGCCGGAACCGTTCATGAATGGCGCGTTGGGATCTCGTGTATAGATCGAATGAGGACTTCCATTTCGCCGAACCATCATCTGATTCGGGTCTTCCTGCCGCCAGGACAATGCTCCCTTGGTTCCATCGACTTCGATAAACAAGTCATTTTCACGACCGTGCGAAATCTGGCTGGCGGTCACTGTACCGAGTCCACCGTTTTCGAACCGGACAACGGCATGGCCGTAGTCGTCCAGGCGTCGGCCTGGCTCAAACGTCTTCAGGTGGCAGGAAACTTCCTCGGGAAGCAGGCCGGTCATATAGCGAGCAAGATTGTAGGCATGAGTCCCAATATCGCCGAAGCAACCTGCAATACCGGACTTCGAAGGATCCGTTCGCCAGGCGGCTTGTTTCTGGTCCGAAGATTCAAGACGCGTACGCAGCCAACCCTGAATGTAATTGGAGCGGATCGCCTGGATTTCTCCCAACTCACCACCCAGGATCATTTCCCGAGCCTGACGAACCAGGGGGTACCCGGTGTAATTGTGCGAAACTGCGAAGACAGCTCCGGACTTTTCGACCAGTTGAGCGAGTTCTTCAGCCTGAGCCAGGTCAAAAGTCATTGGCTTATCGCAAATGACATTGAAGCCTGCCGCCAAGGCGGCCTTGGCAACACCAAAGTGTGTGTGGTTCGGGGTGGCAACGGTGACGAAGTCGATCCGTTTGTCTGCTGGGAGTGCGGCTTCTTTGGTGCAGAGCTCTTCATAGGAACCATATGCACGGTCCAACGGGATGTCATAGGCCGGTGCCGAGGCTTTCGCTCGAGCGGGATCGGAAGACAGGGCGCCGGCAACGAGGACTGCACGATTATCGAGAACGGCTGCCGTAGCATGGACGCGGCCGATAAATGCCCCCTGGCCACCACCCACAAGTGCCATTCGCAACTTACGATTCAATGAGCCGTTGGTAGTTTCCCCAGTCACAGTGATTTTCCTCCGGTAGATGTCTGCCACAGATGAAGTTATTCGTTCCGAACTGGCGCCGATAAGTGCGTAACACTCCCGCCAACTTCGGGATGCAAGTCGAGAGAAGCATATTCAAACTCGTTTCGAATTGCCAATCAGCCCTTCCAAGTCCAACTATATCCGCATTGGCCGATACCGATCCCAACATGAATTTTCGGCCAGCCCGGAAATTGCCCAGTCTCACTGAATCCTCCCGTCTCAAACTCGTGACAAAACCGATGATCGGACCACGAGAATTCTACGAATTCACTTCCGTTGAAATGACAAGACGGATAGTCTGATTTGATTCCTCAGCCGTCTGCTGTGTCCCGGCTGATTTGTATCCCGTCCAGACGCAAGGCTCATCATGTCGCTTTTCAATTGTATCGCAGTTGAATTCTCCCCAGTTTTGGCCCGTCGAGGGGCTGGAAAACTGCTTGAAGGTCTCTTCAACGGTGATCCCGTCGCCTGGGGAATCACGGGGGTCGTCGTTTTGGTGTTTATTGGGATTGCAATTTTCAAGCGAGCGTCCGGAAACGACGAATAGAGGCCCATTGATGCCACCCCGTGTTTGCTTGCGACTTCTTACGGTTGTTTTCGTCGGACTTTCCATCAGGAAAGTCGCTGCGGTTGAAGTTCCTCCGATCGTTCATTCGGATCGAGGGATGGTTGTCTGCGTGAATCCAGAAGCGAGCGACGCGGGACTGGCGATCTTGAAGGCGGGAGGAAATGCGGTTGATGCGGCCATCACCGTCGCCTTTGCTTTGGCCGTGACATTTCCCGAAGCGGGCAACATTGGCGGCGGCGGATTTATGATGGTCTGGCCTGGAAATCAGCCAGAATCGGGTGACCAAAAGGGGGGGCAACCTGTCTGTGTCGAATACCGCGAAACGTGCCCTGCCGCAATTGGACGTGATTCGTTCATCAAGGAAACTCGACAGGAAGGACATCACACGGTCGGCGTCCCAGGCACGGTTCGCGGCTTGGCTCTGGCCCATGAAAAATACGGGAAACTTCCCTGGAAGAATTTGCTTGCTCCTGCGATCAGTCTCGCCAAGGAGGGTTTCCCCGTCGATGCGGTGCTGGCAGCAGGGCTGGATCGGATGAATCAGCAGACGCAAGCGTTTCCTGAGTTTCGTCGGGTCTATGGGAAATCGGATCAGACCCCGTGGAAGGAAGGGGATCTGCTGATTCAGCCAGACTTGGCTGAAACGTTGACTTCGATTGCGACCGACGGGCCGGATACGTTCTATAAGGGCACGGTCGCCCGGAAACTGGTAGCAGAGATGCAGGCTGGGGGCGGATACATCACGCTGGAGGACCTCGCCAATTACCGAGCCAACGTTCGTCAACCAGTACACACCACCTATCGCAATCATGTCATCTATGCACCGCCACCACCCAGTGCTGGTGGGACTCAATTGATAGAATGCTTGAACATTCTGGAGCAGTTCGACCTGTCAAAGTCAGGGCCAAAGTCATCGCGTTCTGCACATTTGATTGCCGAGGCAATGCGTCGAGCGAGTGCTGATCGCGTCCGATATCAAGGTGATCCAGCGTTCACTCCTGTCCCCGCTCAATTAACTACCAAGGAACATGCG
>CAIWEX010000673.1 GCA_903911795.1 uncultured Schlesneria sp. | reverse complement strand
TGGCAGTCACCGAAGGAGGCTTTTGTACGGATATCACCACCACGTGAGGTTGCTATTCCCCCTTCCACAGCCCATTTGTCGCCCCCTTCCCACTGAGACAGATCAGTCCCGCCAAACAGCACCACCGCATCAGCGGGAGGCCCACCCACCGGTCCCGGATCGATAATCGCCGGCTCAGGCCAGACGATCCCGCTGACCCACTCTTTGGCAATCGCAATGGCACTCAGTCCCACCAGGAGACATCCAGCCGTCAGACACTTTGCCAGATTCGGACTCGTAAACACTACTGAGGTTTTCATCTTCAGCCTGCCAGGTTGCTTTTCAGGGATTGTCAGTCAAACGCCATCGCATCAGCGTACCAGTGCTTAAGTCATGCGTGAAGTCATCATACGCTCGCGAGTCACGACTTATCGTTGTCGGAGTTTCTGCTTCGTGAGGCTTGGCGAAGCTCCCGCGTGTTGAAATCGTCGTTCGCCTCCGCCAGAATCACCTCTGGGTCTGCACCATACGATTACTTGAACTGACTACTCATCTGGCAGGGGGGATTTGAAATGTACCGCTATCGCATCTGTTTGTCGGTACTCGTCGTGCTTGCCGTCGGAACGCGTCTTGCGGCCGCAGATCCGCTGGAGTTCAAGGAGCAGGAGAGCGTTCGCTGGTACGACATCCGTCAATTGGGAGTCGAAGGCCAGGGTTGGACAGAAAATAAATCGCCCTATGATCGGCTTCCTGCAAAAGCCGAAGGAAAGGTACGGGACGCGGTCTGGAATCTGAGCCGTGATTCTGCCGGAATGTGCGTCCGGTTTCAGACTGATGCCGAAGTCATTCATGCACGCTGGACTCTGACCAAAGCGAATCTGGCGATGCCGCATATGCCAGCCACGGGCGTCAGCGGTCTCGACCTTTACGCGAAAGATGCCGCCGGTCGTTGGCGTTGGGTCGCCGTCGGACGTCCCAACGCACAGACGAACACCCAGAAAATGGCGGAAGGAATTGCCCCAGGTCGCCGCGAATGGTTGCTCTATCTGCCACTGTACAACGGTGTCACGTCGGTGGAAATCGGCGTTCCTGCTGGAAAGACGATCGAGATGGCCCCCGCCTATCCCCAGACGCACGCGAAACCAATCGTCTTCTATGGAACGTCGATCACTCACGGTGCCTGTGCCACTCGACCGGGAATGGTTCACACCGCGATTCTGAGCCGAAAATATGGCCGCCCGATCATCAATCTTGGATTTTCCGGCAATGGCAAGATGGAACCCGAAGTCACGGCGTTGCTGGCGGAGCTTGATGCCGCCGTTTACGTGATCGATTGCTGTCCCAACCTGTCTGGCCCTGAAACGGCAGAACGGACCAAACCACTCGTTCAGCAGTTGCGGCAGGTCCGTCCCGGCGTTCCGATTGTGCTGGTCGAAGATCGCGTCTATACCGATGCCTGGCTGATCACCTCGAAGAAGGCTCGCAACGATGGCAATCATGCGGCCCTGAAAAAATCATTTGAGGAATTGATCGCAGCTGGAACGAAAGAGTTGTACTACATCCCAGGCAGCGATCTGCTGGGGGACGATAACGAAGGCGCGGTCGACAGTTCGCATCCCAACGATCTCGGTTTCGTGCGGCAGGCGGACGCTTTTGATAAGGTTTTGGGGAAACTGATGCGATAGAATGGCGGTAAGCGACAGGTAGTATTCGTCATGGGAATCATGGGAGGAATGGGAATGATGAATTCTATTTGATTTTCATTACTCCCATTCTTCCCATAATTCCCATCGCGATCCCCAGTCACCGAAGCTTCCCGACGAGGACGACACCATGTTTGACCTGCAATACGAAAACTTGGCCCGAGTGACACGCCGACAATTCTTTGGTTCCACGGCTGGTGGCATCGGACTGACGGCACTGGCGTCATTGATGAATGATTCGTCCGTTCAAGCGGCCGAAAAGGGGATACCGGGTTTGCCTCACCACCTTCCCAAGGCCAAGCGAGTCATCGTGATGTGGCAGGGTGGCGGACCTTCCCACGTCGACCTGTTCGACGAAAAGCCCATGATGCAGGAGATGAAGGGCAAGGATATCCCCGACACGATCCGTGGCACGACGCGACTGTCGACGATGTCCAGCGGCTACGGCAAATGGCCCTGTCAGCCAGCGATCAAGCCCTTCAAAAAATATGGTCAGGCAGGAATTCCACTCAGCGAAATGCTTCCCAACGTTGGCAGCATCGCGGATGAAATCTGCCTTGTTCGCAGCATGCATACGGAAGCTGTCAATCATGCGCCCGGGGTCACCTTCTTCATGACCGGGTCGCAGGTTCCGGGTCGTCCCAGCATGGGAGCCTGGCTGTCGTACGGTCTGGGAAGCGAAAGCGAAAACCTGCCCGCGTTTGTTGTGATGACATCGAGCGACAAAGGGAAAACCTGCGGTCAACTCTTTTTCGATTACTACTGGGGAAGCGGATTCCTGCCGAGTCGATATCAGGGCGTGCGGTTCCGGAATACAGGGGATCTTGTTCCGTACCTGGCCAACCCGCCAGGAGTCAGTCGCGAGGCTCGTCGAACGTTGCTGGATGATATTTCCGCGATGAATGCGGCTCACCTGGCGGATTATGGTGATCCCGAAATCGATACGCGGATCGCGCAGTATGAAATGGCCTTCCGGATGCAGACGAGTGTTCCGGACCTCGTCGACTTCTCGGGAGAAACGAAGGCGACGCTGGATCGTTACGGCGAAGATGTGCTTGTGAAGGGGACGTACGCCAACAACTGCCTGATTGCCCGTCGACTGCTGGAACGAGGCGTCCGGTTTGTTCAGTTGATGCATTCCGGCTGGGACCAGCATGGCAACCTGTTTACTCAGCTGGAACAACAGTGTCGTGACACGGAAGGTCCATCAGCGGCGCTGGTCAAGGATCTGAAGGATCGGGGAATGCTGGACGACACCTTGGTCGTCTGGGGCGGCGAATTCGGACGAACCCCGTTCGGACAGGGTGATCCGACAAATCCCAAAGGTCGAGACCACTTTGGCAGGGCGTTCAGTTGGTGGATGGCTGGGGGAGGTGTGAAGCGTGGAACGGTCTATGGCCAGACTGACGACTTCGGCTGGAACATCACCAATGATCCCGTTCACGTCCACGATATGCAGGCGACGATCATGCATCTGTGCGGCATCGACCACACGAAGCTGACTTTCCGCTATCAGGGGCGCCAGTACAGGCTGACAGACATCCATGGAAACGTCGTGTCAGGGATCCTCGCGTAGGCGACGATATTCGTAGCTGAATTCGTGAGAATTCAGAGGTTTTCGACCATCTCCGAACTCTCACGAGTTCGGCTACCGGTGTTTCGTCTGCCCAAAACATAGTTACCCGCGTTGAGTACCACTCTTCAAGTGCCGCACTGACCAATAAAAAACGTCCGAAGTCGCAAACGACTTCGGACGTTTTTCAATAATCATCTGTGAACAGCGAATTGTTACAGCACCTTTTCGATCGTTTCCCGCAAGACCGCGCCCGACTTCTGCAGGGCCATTTTTTCCTTGGGCCACAGTTCAATTTCGATGACGCCCAGCACACCCTTTCGTCCGACCACGGTTGGGACCGAGATCGCGACGTCTCGCAGGCCGTAGGCACCGGATTGCAGAGAGCTGACGGGGAGGATGCGGCGTTGATCCAGAGCGATGGCGTGGACGACGTCGGCGATGGAGACGCCGACTGCGAAGCCAGCTCCACCCTTCTTCTTGATCACTTCGGCACCGCTGCCGCGAGTCTTCTTTTCGATATCGGCGATCAGTTGCGAGTTGACGCCGGGGTATTTGTCCAATGGGAGGCCAGCGATCTGGGCGGCGGACCAGATGGGGACCATGCTGTCGCCATGTTCACCGAAGATCGTGACATCGACCTGAGTCGGTGGCACATCCAACCGCTGAGCCAGCAGGCTGCGGAGGCGGGTGGTATCGAGAACCGTTCCGAGGCCGATGACTTGCGAAGCAGGCAGGCCGAGTTCCTTGATTGCCAGATACGTCAAAACGTCGACCGGATTGGAGACGACGAAGACGATCGCGTCTTTCTTCAAGCCGCCGGTTTTCAGGTCGGCCAGGATGTTTCGGAACAGCGCGACGTTACGGTTGATCAGGTCCAGGCGGCTTTCTTCCGGTTTACGACGCAAACCGGCGGTGATCACCACGCAATCGCTGTCGCCAACCGATTTCATGTCGCCGAACGTGATCTTCTGATCTGCCAGAATGCTGGCTCCATGCAGCAGATCCAGGGCCTGGCCTTCGCACAGTTCCTGATTCACATCCACCAGGTGAATGTGACGCACGATCTTGCCAGCCTGCAACGCAAACCCGGCGCAGGAACCGACCAAACCACCACCACCGATGATGCTGACTTTCATATCTCTACCCAAATCTAAAGTTCAGGAACCTTGTAATTACTTGCTCATCGCCGCGACGACTTGTTCTGTGATCAGTCGGACCAGCGTTTCCATGTCAGGTTCAGCCTTGGCTTCTGGCTTGGCAGCGGCGGCGTCCTTCTGGCGTTCGAGGTAGCCTGGATAGACCGGAGCAGGTTCAAATGCCTTGGGTTCCAGCTTGTTTTCCTTGTAGCCATCGCGGAAGGCGCTGTTGCTGCACAGGTCGCAATCTTCGACGTGGAACCGAGGATCGTCAAAGCCCAGCTTCTTCTTCAGGTCGAGCAGTTCGACCGATTCTCGTTCGTCCAGATAGGTGACTCGGCCAAGTTGCTTCGACAGCAGCAGGATCCGGCAATAGGCGTCGAGGATTTCCGTCTTCCAATAGGCGTCTTCCAGCGACTTGCCGAAGGTGACGGTCCCATGGTTGGTCAGGATGATCGTGTTCGTCCCGTTCTTCAGGAACGGCACAACGGTATTGGCGAACGCATGTCCACCTGGTGTTTCGTACGGAGCAATCGGGACTTCGCCCATGAAGACTTCGATTTCGGGCAGAATGCACTGCGGAATCGGTTCACGAGCGACCGCGAAAGCGGTGGCATGTGGTGGATGGCAGTGAACGACTGCCTTGACGTCAGGACGATGTTTCATAATCGCCAGGTGGAGCAGGACTTCGCTGGTTCGCTTGCGCTTACCGGCAATCTGGGTCCCTTCCATGTCGACCGCACAGATGTCGTCCGGGGTCATGAATCCTTTGCAGATCATTGTGGGTGAACAGAGGACTTCATTTTCACCCACGCGGATCGAGATGTTGCCATCGTTGGCGGCAGCGAAGCCCTTGTTGTAGACGCGCCGGCCGATTTCACAAATCTCTTCTTTGAGCTTCCGGTCGTTGATGCCGGAGTTCCATTGACTGGTCATGGGTGAGGTCCTTTGGGTTTGATTGCCATGTGTCATGAGATCAAGTCGTCAGCCTGACAGGCTGCTCGCTATTCACTCAGGACTTCTATGTTGTCCAAAATACAGGCGTTGTACGCGTCCAGCGGCTTGTAGTTAGGGGCGAACGGATTGGCCGCTTCGCCTCCTTCACTGAAACCGATTTTTGCTCCGGGAGACGCGCCGAGTTCGTCGTACACCACGATCGCCTCATCGCGTCCCTTGTCGTCTCCGTTAAGTCCTGCGGCGTTGAGCGGCACGACGACCAGCCAGGTGCCGCCCGCGACCATCGCGTTGCACTTGGACATTGTCACCTTGCCGATCACTTCGCCAATTCGCATTTTGTTTCCTTACGGCCGGGCACATCGTGCGCGGCCCGTTCACCACCGGGACGAACCCGATGAGCGTCGTTTTATGTGTTCCAGCCTGTCGGAGCTGTTGGCCGGGTCTTGCCGCAGTCTCGCAACAAGTTTCTCAATTCGATAAATGTTTTTCCCTTGGGATTGATGCAGACCAGATTCACCCCCAGGTGCTTGCTGGTCAGTTCCAATTGATTTCGATCGGTGATCACCGCCGCTCGGACGCGGTCATTACGGTTTCCGCGGCAGGCAATGACTTCGGCAAATTCACTGATGACTGCGATTCCATCATATTCGGCAGTTCCAATCGCTCGAACAGCCTGTGCGGCAGCTTCGAGAGGTTGTCCAACGAGGTCCATGGCCCAGCCTTCAGGCTGGCGTTTCATCGATTCCTGCAGAGCTCGAACATTGGGCGTCACCGTCTGAACGATCAATTGCCAACGGGCCCCGCTTGTCGTTCTCGGTTCGGAAACGCCTGATGTTTTTTCGAACTGGGTCCAGGAAATCTTGCGAGTGTTCAGCCAATCGCGAGCAGATGGCGTCAATACTGATCGGCGTGCAATTTTCAGCGGTTGTCCGGCTCGCACGGTTGCTGCCAGCAGCTCAGCTGTGATGACCGGAGCGGTCAATTCGATCGCAATGGGCTGCGGCTTTGGGGCTGCGACGGTCGCGGCGGGCAACTTCGAGAAGAGTGGTGCTTCGGCCACAGGGGCTTCGACCACAGGCCGTACCGGAGCGGGCTGGAGCTGAGCCAGCACGTTCGACACGATCTGATCAATCAAAGCCTGATCCACGTTATTCCCTTTTTGCGCTGCGTATTGGCAGCCCTGCGCATTGAGTTCGAATTCAGTCGACGAGTCCCATCACATGCCAGCGGGCGGGAGTATTGTCTGATCCCACCATTTCTCGAGCCGCCTTGCCGTCCGAACAAATGATCACAGTGTCACCCATCCGTCCTCCCTGGTTATCGATCACCAGTTGTGGTGCACCGTCCGGGCCCCCTTTGGGATCGAGCGGTTGAACGAGAAGCATGCGCCAGCCCTTGAGGGTGGGGTGCTTCACGGTCGATGTCGCTCGTCCGATGACCTTTCCGAATTGCATATCTGGTACCCCGACAATCGAGGAGAAAAAACGGGTCTGGTAAATCGTCTGGTTCAGATGACTCGCAAATCGTCGACCAGTACGCAGCGTCGCTGGCGGGTAAAGGTCATTGGATTCGTGACCCCTTCACCAGTTGGCGTTGCGATACTGAAGCTGAGGTAACCTTCGCCACCCAGTCCCAGGCCAGCCATGCAAGGGCCGTTCTTGATGAACAGGGTGGTGTCCATATCACGACCCATCCGGGTCATGTGACGGACATTGCGTGAGTGAATCAAACTGGTGTGGCGGAAGCCGTGTTCGAATTCGAGAGCCAGTTCGACACCATGTGCAAAGTTCTTGCAGCGGACGAACGGGACGAACGGCATCATCTGTTCTTCGGGAACAAATGGGTTTGCTGTGTCCGTTTCGCCGTAGAGCAATTGCGTACTGGCTGGAACGCGAATACCGATCAACTCGGCCAGCTTAGTGGCATCGAGGCCGACCAGGTCGCGGTTCAGATGATAGTGATCGCCGGGCTTCGTAGGAGGCGTGAAGGCCAGCTTGGTCAGGGCGTCGATTTCCCGATCATTCAGGCGATAGGCACCGTGACGTGGCATGGTGTCCATCAATTCGTCGAAGATCTGCTCGACAGCGAAAACTTCCTTTTCGCCGATGCAGAGCAGGTTGTTGTCGTAGCTTGCCCCTTTGACGATCGAAGCGGCAGTGTTTTCGAGGCAGGCGCTTTCATCGACGACGACGGGTGGATTCCCCGGTCCGGCGACGATGGCCTTCTTGCGACTTTCCATGGCCGCTCGAGCGACTGCAGGGCCACCGGTGACGCAGAGTAATTTCACACCACGATGACCGAAGATGGCTGCGGCGGTATCGAGTGTTGGCTTTTCGATGATCGTTACGAGGTTCTCCAGGCCGGTGGCCTTATAGATCGCCTTGTTGAAGCGGCGGACCCCATCGCAGGCGATTCGAGCCCCACCCGGATGTGGATTGACGATCAATGTGTTGCCGCCAGCAACCATATTGATGACGTTACCAGCCAACGTTGGCAGCGAGTGCGTCACAGGGGTGATCGCGCCGATCACACCGAACGGGGCGTATTCAGTAATTGTCAGGCCGTGGTCACCGCTGACTGCATCGGTCCGCATGAATTCGGTGCCAGGGACCAGCTTGATGATCTTCAGCTTTTCGATTTTGTGATCGAGGCGGCCGATCTTGGTTTCCTGGAATTCGAGGGTTCCCAGTTCTTCAGCCTGGTCATCGCAGATCTGTCGAACGCATTGGATCGCCGTGGCTCGTGAGGCCAGCGGTGATTCGCTGAGCTTCTTGAAGCCATCATTGGCTGCGGCAACCGCTTGATCGACGGACTGGAACACACCCCAGTCACCGTCTTTCGGAGCAGCGGCAGACTTGGGAGCCTTACCCAGTTGGGCGAGAACTTCTTGAACAACCTGACGAATCGCTTCAGCGTTGGCTTGCATGGTGTCGGGTCTCGATAATCAGGATCTTGTGAATTTGTTTCAGTCAATTTAATGCGGGTGACAGTCGGTAATTCGATATCACGGCCCGCTCATTTCATGTTTCATCTCTTCAACCCACGACTCGTACTGTCCCTGAGTCGGAAACATGGAAGCCAGGAGAACCATCAGCGTTCCCACAACTCCCAGTGTGATTGCCTGGCGGTCGATCATGTAGGCAACCCAGTTGAAGAGTCCGGCTCCTTCCAGCAGTGCTGCTCCAATGATCTTTTGAGCTTGAAAGACCCGAGCCAGTCGCGGCATCCGGTCCGCTTCGCTGAGGTCTTTCATCGCTTTCAACTGTGTTTTGACGATCATTCCTGGAATGACAAACCACATCAGGATCTGCATCAGGGCCAGTCCCGCTGCCATGATCGTCAGAATCGATTCGCTATTGGGCTTGTTCTGGCTGGTCAGTGCGACTCCACCAAAACAGACCAGACCGGCCAGCATGGCACCGATGATGATCTGGTTTATGCGAACGACGTTGGCTGGCGATACCTGCTGGGTCACTTGCCACCTCCCGATGCATCCTTGGCACTGAAGATGGACTTGGCTCCCAGATGAACAGAATCAATGATTCCAATGATCGCGCAGTCGATCGGCAATGGTTTTGTCTGTGGTGTGAAGCGGGCACTGGAACCCTGAACGATCATCACCACTTCTCCTTCGCCAGCCCCAACCGTATCGACGCAGATGAATGTTCGCCCGGTCGAGACCAACCCGGATTGATCCTTCTCGTTGACGCGCAGCGGCTCGACGACGAGCAGCTTCTGGCCGACCATGGCGTCGACCTTCTGGGTCGAGACGACACTACCTGTCACGCGTGCAAGGAACATTGTATTGGGCCAAAAGGGGACGGTGGGGATTAGGCCAACAGAAGTCTGCTGGCTCCGATTCATTCGCTTAAAGCACGTTGGAAACGTGCCACATTCTGAGGCCAGGCTGTCAACCTGGCCTTCCGTCGGTCTCCTGTGTCGTTATCGGCTTTGCAGTGCTTCCACTGTCTGACGGGCAACGACGATTTCTTCATTGGTTGGAACCACCCAGATCTGGGTCCGGCTGTCGGCTGTCGAAATACTGCTTTCGCTTCCTCGCGGAAGGCTGCTGTTGCGGGCTTCGTCCAGGACGATTCCAGCCCATTCCATTCCACGGCAGACGGCAGCCCGGATCACCTGGCTGTTTTCACCAATCCCGCCGCTGAACACGATCGCATCGGCACCACCCAGAACCGTCAGGTAGGCTCCGAGATATTGCCGGATTGAGGCGACAAAAACGTCCAGTGCAAGCTGAGCCCGCACATGTCCCTTCGCCGCCGCCTCTTCGACATCGCGAGCATCCTGGCTCAAGCCACTCACTCCTAGCAAACCTGCTTTGCTCGACAGATCCTCCAGGATCTGTGCTAGCGTCTTGCCGGTTTTTCGCAACAGGATTGGCAGGGCAAACGGGTCGAAATCTCCGACACGATTGTTCTGCAGCAATCCGGTCTGGGGACTCATCCCCATGCTGGTCGCCTGTGACTTTCCGTCCCGTGCCGCACAGAGCGAATTGCTTCCCCCAAGATGACACGTAATGACCCGCAGGTCGCCACGTCCCATCAACTGTGCGATTCTGGTGTTGAGGAATCGGTGGCTGGCACCGTGGAAACCCCAACGCTTGATTTCGTAGTCTTCGGACCATTCGTAGGGAATGGCATACAGCTTGTTCGCCGCAGGGATCGTGTCATGGAACGCCGTTTCCAGGGCCGCGACCAATGGGATCTGCGGAAACGCCGACCGCAACTGCCGCATGGCCTTTGCGTACATCGGATTGTGAGCTGGTGCGATGTCGGACAAGTCTTCCATCTTGGCCAGCAACGCATCGTCCACGATGCGCACACCACTCAGGTTCCCTGCAAATACTGCCTTGAATCCAATCGCCGCGACCTCGCTGACCGACTTGATGCATCCGTATTCAGGATGAGTCAGTTGATCGAGGCAGATTTTGACCGCCGCCGCATGATCGGCGATATTCTGTGTCGACTCTTCACGCCGTCCACCAATCTCCACAAAGCAGGCGCTGCCGGTCTGACCAATCCGGTCAATCCCGCCTCGCGCCAACTGTGTCTCCGACGGGAGATCAAACAGACGGTACTTGAAACTTGTCGACCCGAGATTTGCGACGAGTACTTTCATGGCAAGACTCCATTCCAGGGAAAGCTGTCACCGAACACTAGATAAACTGTTCCATCAGGCTCTTTTCTGGTCGTGCGATCACGTGAGCGCTGACCAGTTCGCCAATCTTGGATGCTGCGGCGGAACCGGCATCAACTGCGGCGCGAACCGAGCCGACGTCGCCACGAATCACGGTGGTGATGTAGGCACCGCCGATTTGAATCTGCTTGACCAACGTCACGTTGGCTGCCTTGAGCATGGCGTCGGCAGCTTCGATCTGCGCGACCAGGCCCTTGGTCTCCAGAAGTCCAATTGCATCGTTCATGAAAGGTCTTTCAGTTTTTTTGGGTGGATCAATTAATACAGGTGCAGCAGGTTCCACAGGAACCACGGCTGCAGCGACGACCGCCACAGGGGCAGACCGACTGTTACGTGCTCGAGGTGCTGGCGTTGCCGCCGGACTCGTTGTTGTTCGTGTTGCTCGCTTTGCCGGTCGTTTCACCGGTGCTGGCTTGCTGGAGGCGCGTTTGGCCATGTCCCTCTTCCCACGTCACGAAGAAGTGAAAATCAGTTGGCTGCGGCGCTGGAACCGGCCTTGGACTTTGGCAGAACCGCGGCGAGTTCTTCGTGTGGTCGAGGAATGACCTGAACACTGATGACTTCGCCAATCTTGCTGGCAGCGCTGGCACCGGCGTCGATTGCAGCCTTAACAGCAGCAACGTCTCCGGTGACGAACGCAGTGACCAGGCCGCTACCGACCTTGTCCCAGCCGATCATCTGCACGTTGGCAGCCTTCAGCATGGCGTCCACACCTTCGATCAGGCAAACCAGTCCCTTACACTCCAACATCCCCAATGCTTCCATCGCCTTCGCCATAGCAGGTTCCCCCTCAGTTAGAAACGTAAACAGCAGTTGCCTCATGACATCTCTCGCGGTCGGCAAGCCGCGATGCCTTAGTGTGATTGACACGCACACGCGTGTGGTTTAATCAGCTCGACCGACGTTGCCGCCGGCAGGTTGATGGCATTTCCCTCGTCCGTGTCCAAGTGGACTTCCAGTTTCACCTTTGCGTCTCCGCGGACTGCCACATCTTCCAATGTTGTGGTACAGCCTGCAGATTCGATTCGCAGGTGCATCAAGTCTCCGTTCTTGACCCCGTAATACTCCATATCAGCGGGACTCATGTGGACGTGTCGCATCGCGCGGATCACGCCAGACTTCAATTCCACGACCCCTTCAGGACCAACCAGGACACATCCGGGTGTGTCATGATGATCGCCACTGATGCGGATTGGAGTGTCGATTCCCAGAGAAATCGAATCGGTGAAAGCGAGTTCCACTTGTGATGGACGGCATGGTCCGAGCACGCGTACTTCAGGCAGCATTCGCTTGCGAGGTCCGACGACCATCACGGTCTGCTTGGCGGCGAAGAAACCGTCCTGATAGAGCCATTTCATCGGTTCGAGCTGAGCCCCTTTACCGAACAGGATTTCGACATGTTCCTGGCTGAGGTGGACGTGGCGAGCCGAAATGTTGACCACCAGCGGATTGCGAGCAGGTGCGGCCGGAGCCTCAACCTTCGCAGGAGCCAGTTGTTTTTCCAGGACAGAACGAACCACGCGTTCAATGTCACTGCGACTGTAATTTCCGACCATCGCTGTCATGGCTGAGACTTCCCCGATCCCGTTTCCGACATTATTCACGCATCTGCCAGTGTCAGTTCGATCCCGGCGTCGCGGATCACTCCGCGCCAATGATCACTCAGGCCACCATCGACGATGATCCGAGTTACCTTCGACAACTCGCACAGATAGGCGAGTGCCGACCTGCCGAACTTGCTGCTGTCAGCCACCACCCAAACTTCTTCTGCCGCTTCCAACATCAACCGCTCACACTCCACCAGCAGCGTGTTGCTGTTGTACAAGCCCTTCTCTGTAATCCCGCCCGTTCCCATGATCAGCCGCGGGACGTGGATCTCTGCCAGCGCCGCCGCTGCCAGTGGCCCCAGGGCCACACCCGTCCGTGGATAGAGGTATCCGCCAATCAAAATCAACTCGATGCTCGGCTGTTGAGCCAGCAGGTTCGCGATCGGCAGTGAGTTCGTCACCACCTGCAGCGATTTGCCAGTCAAGCACCGAGCCACTTCCAACGTCGTGGTTCCACCGTCGAGCAGAATCGTCGCATCCTGCGGTATCATCTCAGCGACAACTCGACCAATCCTCTGCTTCTCGGGCATGGCCGAAGCCCGCCGTTCGTCAAAAGGTGTAATTGAGTCACCTGTATAGGCCGCTCCCCCGCGGGTTCGGCGAATCTGACCGATTCCGTCAAGATACTCCAAATCACGTCGAACTGTGGACTCACTCGCCCCCAGTTTGCTCACCAGCTCTTGTAGAGACACAAACCCCTGCTGTTCAATCACTTGCAGGATCGATTCGCGTCTCTGATCGAGTAGCATGCTCACGGGGACTTCCTTTGTCAGGCAGTGTCCAGAAGCCGACTCCCTGTCAGGCTTCACGTAGTCTTCCCAGAATACCGCACGAAAGGCGGATTTCAATCGAGATCACTCAAATTCCGTCATTCTGAGTGACCTTTCCTGACTGGAAAGTGATCGCTTCCGAAATCCGTTCCACGGTTATCGGAAAGAATCTGCCGACGTTGCAAAAATACAACATGGCCGGGGCCGGGCATCCACAACGTGAAATTCCCACGCAAGTTTCCCAAACTTCGCAGGCGTCAAAGTCGCAAAGGCGGAAGAATCGGCGTGAGCGGATGTCGACGTGCTCGCTTCTGCCAGGAGTCCAGCACGACGGGGGGGCGGGGCGCACCCGCTTTGGGAAAGCCCCCGTTCAAATGCGTTCCATTTCGGGGGCTTCTGCAAAGCCAGGGCGCCCCCGCCACCCAACCGCAAAGGCGGGAGAATCGGAGCGATTGGAAGTCGCGAACTTCA
>CAIWEX010000672.1 GCA_903911795.1 uncultured Schlesneria sp. | reverse complement strand
CTCGATCCCGCCTGCTGTTCTTCAATTCAACGATCATTCTTCAATTCAACGATCATTCTTCAATTCAACGATCATTCTTCAATCCAACGATCATTCCATTTCGTGTCAACGATCCAATTCTGCTGCAATCACATTTAAACTTCCCAGAACGGCGACGACATCACTCAACTGATGATTCTTGATCAAATGCGGAAACAAGGCAAAATGGACGTAGCTTGGAGGTCGAGTCCGCGCCCGATACGCACGAGGACTTCCGTCGCCAACGATGTAATAGCCCAACTCACCGTTTGGCGATTCCGTCGCCGCATAGATTTCTTCCTTCGGCGTCGGAAATCCGCGATTCGGCATCATGACTTCAAAGTGTTGAATCAACCCTTCGATACTGCGGTAAACAGAGGGCTTGGCAGGGATCACCGCTTTACTTCCCGCGTCAACGTTGACAGGGCCCTCGGGGATATTCTCGATGCACTGCTCGATGATCTTGATGCTTTCGACCATTTCCTGCATGCGAACGAGATATCTTGCATAACAATCCCCTTCTTTGGCCGCGACGATCTTGAAATCGAGATCGCCATACGCCAGATACGGTTCGTCTTTACGCAGGTCTCGCAGCACACCGCTGGCACGTGCCAACGGCCCGGTGACACCCATGTTAATGCAATCTTCGGGGCTGAGATAACCGATTCCCTTCAAGCGATCGATGAAAATTCGATTTCGAGTCAGTAGCCGATGAACTTCTGCATGGACCGCCGCAAAACCTTTGACAAAGCTGCGAACTTTGTCCACCCAGGCGTTATTCACATCAAAGGCAACTCCACCAACACGGGTGTAGCTGGTGTGAAATCGCTGCCCCGACGCCGTTTCCACGATATCGTAGATCAGCTCACGCTGCTGGAAAAAGTAGAGGAACGCAGTGAAGCCACCCAAGTCGAGTGCACAGGTCCCGGTGTTCAACAGGTGATCCTGAATCCGCATCAATTCCGCCAGAATCGTACGGAGATATTTACAGCGGGGAGTCAGTTCGATCCCCAGCAGTTTTTCCACGGCGTGATGCCAGGAAATCTCGTTGTGCAACGGCGAAATATAATTCATGCGGTCGACGATGGTGACGTACTGGTTGAAGTCGAGATGCTCACCCAATTTTTCAAACCCGGAATGCAGGTAACCGATATGCGGTACGGCATTCACGACGGTTTCGCCATCCAGCGTCAACACCAGTCGCAGCGTCGTGTGCGTTGCTGGGTGCTGCGGGCCAAAATTGAGCGTCCAGAGATATTCCTTGTCAGGAGCATCCAGTTCAGCCAGATCGGAAACTTCAAAAGGCATGATCGTCTCTTGGACGGGTGTTGATAAAACAAACCAGTAACGAACTTCAGCAGATCAAACTGTTGCCAGTATTTTTAGCCCCGGCAACCTCAGGCCCCAGCGTCCTCAGCACAAAATTCAACTTTCGGCACGGGTGAGCACTGGGAAGTTGTGTCGTTCACCACGCCCCTTCAGGGGATAATCTTTTCGCAATGGATAGGCAGTGAACTCATCAGGTGTCAGGATCCGCCGCAGATCAGGATGCCCCGAAAATCGAATCCCAAACATGTCGTAAACTTCGCGTTCCAGCCAGTCTGCCGATTTCCACAGCGAATAGACCGAAGGGAGCAACGGTTCAGGATCATTCACGTGCGTCTTGATCACCAGCCTCGCACCATTCATGGTACTCACTAGCACGTACACGACGCCAAACCGATCCTTGGCCCCTTCGTATTCGAGGTAGTCCACGGCAGTCAGTTCGACCAGCATGTCAAAGTGATGCTCGTTCTTCAGAAAAGCGAGAATGTCAAACAGCTTTTCGGCCGGAACCCCGATGCGGTGGTTATCCCGGAATTGACTGAACGACAATTCGTCACCGCTGAACTTCAATTTTAAAGCATCTTCAATCGTCATGATGATCAACCAACTGGAATTGTGTCTGTCGCAAACCAAATCGTAAGCCGACCGTCAACAAAAAGCCTAGCTCAGTGCAATCAGCTTTTCATTTCCTTCGCGAATCCGAATCAATTCATCAAGGTCAATGGGAGTTGGCCCCATCGGCTGCGTCCGTTTACCAAATTCCGTCCCATTCAACGTGCCGCCATGCTTGATCTTGTCCTGCAAGGCGATGATTCCCGCCATGAGCTGCTCGGGACGGGGAGGACAGCCGGGAACGTAGAGGTCCACAGGGATAAAGCGATCAACCCCCTGAACCACTGCGTACGTATCAAAAACTCCGCCCGTACAGGCACAAGCGCCCATGCTGATACACCACTTCGGCTCGGGCATCTGCAACCAAATTCGCTGCAGCACCGGCAGCATCTTCATCACCACACGTCCGGCCACGATCATGAGATCGCACTGCCGAGGACTGAATCGCATCACTTCGGCCCCGAAGCGAGCCAGATCGAAGCGGGACGAAGCGGTCGCCATCAACTCGATGCCACAACACGCTGTCGCAAACGGCATTGGCCAAAGACTGTTGGACCGAGCCCAACTGGCCGCTGCATCAAGACTCGTCATAAAAACATTATCAGGAACATCTTTCATCGCCACTTGAAGACCCCTTTACGCCAGGCATAAACATAGGCAATGGCGAGCGTAGCCATGAAAACCAGCATCACCCCAAACACCGTCCCACGCAATTCCACCGGAACACCGACCGAGTTGCCACCCACCGGGTCATCCAGATAAGCGGAGACTGCCCAAGGGTACAGAAACAGCAATTCCACGTCGAACACGAGGAACAGAATTGCCACAAGATAGAATTTGACATCAAACGGCTGACGCGCATCACCAATCGGATCCATCCCAGATTCGTACGGCATCTGCTTGACAACGGTCTGCTTCCGCGGGCCGACAATGTGGATAACGATCAGATTCGTAATCACGAATCCAACAAGTACTGTTGCGAACAGCAAGATCGGATAAGCACTGTCCATACGTTTCCGCCTCAGCCCTTTTCCCGTCGACTCACAAAAGAAAGTGGACTACACCGTCCTTCGTGAACCTCCCTGTCG
>CAIWEX010000671.1 GCA_903911795.1 uncultured Schlesneria sp. | reverse complement strand
CTGGCTGGCAGTTCCCGGTCGACGGCGAAAGCCGTTCGTCAACCCGATCTGGTTATTGCGTCAGGCCTTCGGTTTGATGAACGAAAAGACCGCGTTGGTGAATATTTCGGACGGCGGACACATCGAAAACCTGGGGCTGTACGAACTGCTTCGCCGCCGCTGCCGCTACGTCGTGGTGATCGATGGGGAATGCGATCCAGAGATGCGGTGCGGCGCATTGTTGCAGGTCATGCGTTTCGCCAAAATCGATTTTGACATCGACATTCAAATCAGCACCAGTCGGTTTCATAAAGCCGCCAACGGTACTTCGTTATTTCACTTTGCTCTGGGAGAGATACGGTATCCGGCAATTCGCAACAATCCGGAGAAGCCGATCGGACAATTGCTGTATATCAAACTCTCGCGGACGGGCAATGAGCCGCCGGGGGTGGAACAGTATCGACTGAAAAATGTAGAATTCCCACACCAGTCGACTGCCGACCAGTTCTTCGACGAAGATCAGTTCGAAGCGTACCGAGCCCTTGGGGAACACGCGGCCGATGACCTCTTCCGCTCTGAATTAATGGGTAGTTCCGATCCTTCATCTCTGGCAGAATGGTTCCGCAGAATTACTGGCGCGATGTCCGTGCCAAGTCGAAAATAGATCGCGAGATTTCCGTAAAAAGGTACAACTCTGTGCTCTTCAGGTGAAAGGTCTGACGACACAACTGTACTGAGAAATCGCTTCGCGCTCCGGTCACGGCAATGAGTGATGGCAAGTAATCGGGAAGTTCGTCGACGTAAGCTGATGCGTTGCGGTTCCAGCCAAATACATAGACGGCACGGGGATGGACTAGTTGTCTCAGTGCCTCTTGGTCGTCTTGGTGTTGGTCGAGTACCTCATCGTCAATGTCCGCCCATCCGTGTTCGCGTGATACATTCAGCGAGAAATCCAGTTGAGGCAGATCGACGTACATCCATTCGTAAACATCTTCAGAATCCCAGTCGAGACGGTACTCCTTCAGCTCGGGACAGAGCGTTCTTGCCAGCTCGGGGAATTCGAGTCGGGTTTCGAACTTGAGGTACATTCTGTTTTCGTGCCGTGTTTTCCTGGGTAGCGAACGACCCGCATCACAGGGCGGCGGGAGTTGACATTGATTACAAATCGGACTGGCGACCTCCGCTCCCGTGCATGCTCTGGTTTGTCGTGCGCTACGTGTGGCGCTCCAGGTACCTTTGTGCCGCCTCTCGGCACCGCTATTGACCGCGCCAGACGCATATGGGCGACGCACGAAGTTCCAAGGCGTTGATGTCTTCAAACCACGAAGCCCGGATTCCGGGAAGCCGGACGGAAATTGCTTCGATGACCTGGGTGAAGCCGGGCCAATCGGCGTGCAACTCTATCCAATGTCCGCTCGGAAGGACCAATTCTACAACCGTGTACGCCCTTGTAATGGCGTCCAGTCTGTATCCACCAACCCCGACTATTTCGCGCCACTCGATGCCAAACGGATGGCCCGGCTCGTCTTCGCGCCACACGCCCCTATCATCAGCAATCAATCTCGGAAAGCTGTCGGGCATATTCTGGTGTCCGCCGCCGAACTTGTTTTAATCTGAACAGAAAGCGTTGAGAATACTTCGCAGACGTTTAAAGTCAATCTCTTCTGCGCGTTGGCGATAGGTACGTTTTCGCAGCGAGAATTGAACCAGCTACTCTTGCGCGGCGAAGAGGGCATGAGCAACCTGGGCCGAATTCCGAAGAGCGTCCCAAGGAGCATACTCTTTGGAACTCTCGCGCGAGACGGAAAGTTGTCGCAAGTTCTTGCGGACAAAGGCAAAGAAACAAAAAACGCCGAAAGGCGGACCTCACGGAGTTTTCCGATGACCGAGCGGCGCTGGTGACCCATGCGGAACATTGGGCCGCGTTCCGCGACGGGTGAAGCTGCTTTGCGTAACCGATACGGCCAACCGGTCCAATTGAAACATCTTATGATCAGGGATACGCTCACCGGCCACACGTCATTTGGTTTGATATCGCGACCAGTTACAGCGAGCGAGGTATCAGTATGAATCCAGTCCTTGCGGAAATTCCTGGAGCCTTTCAATTACCGCGATTGGATTGGAACGTGATTCATTTCTGGCTGGAGGACCACGTTCCTGAGGCGGATCGTTCTGAAGCTTGGGCCAGCATCGCCACACAATGGCTTCAAAAGCTGAATGAATCGCTGGGCCATGCGTATCAAGTCTCGCAGAGCAGGCATTTGATATTGTTCGCACCGCGTGATTGCGAGATGGCCAAGCCACTCCTGGATTTTGGTGAATCTGGACTGGCAGAAATTGACGACGCCTTAGGCGGATTGGCCAGTGAGTCGCAGCCGGGTCCCATTGTCGTGCTCCTTTTCGCTGACAATGCGACTTATGGCCGCTTCGTCTCTCCATTCGACTGGGAATTTGAATACATCCGATCTGCGGGTGTCTTCCTCAAAGGGACTTACCCACAGATTGCACTGAGACTGCAACCGATCGATTCTTTGCAAAAGGCACTTCTTCACGAGATTACGCATGCCTGTCTTGCGCACTTGACGCTGCCGCAGTGGGTTGAGGAGGGGATGACCCAGTTGGCCGAGGAGGCCGTTGGACCTCATTGGCATCGCTTCAAACTCGATGCGACAAGGGCAAACGAAATCAAGTCTTATTGGCGAGACCATGGACTGAGTGACTTCTGGTGGGGGCAAGGATTCCGTTTGTATGATGAAGGGCAAAGCCACAGTTACCAGCTTGCCCAGATCTTGTTCCGGGTGATCGCCGCAGACTATCGGAGTCGCCTTCCTGATTTCGTGCGCCACGCGCATGCCGACGATGCCGGAGAGAGCGCCGCACGCGAATTCCTTGGCCGAGATTTGGCAGATTTCGCTCGGCAGTTCCTTGGCTCGGGTGATTGGGGGCCAGTTCCACCCGATGCGCCGTCGTATTGCCGGCGCGGAATGCTCATGTGCAGTCGCGGACTTTACGATAAGGCTATCGTCGACTTTGACGAAGGGATCCGGCTGGATCCTTTGTGCCCCGACATCTACACACTGCGAGGAAACGCAGTGAATCTCCTTGGTGATTACTCGGCAGCCATCACAAATTATACGCAGGCAATCAAAGTAAACCCGCGCGACCACGACGCGCATAACAATCTGGCTTGGATCCTGGCAACCTGTCCGAATGACGAACTCCGCAATGGCGAAAAGGCGGTCGAACATTCGGAGAAAGCTTGCGAACTATCGGCATTCGGCGCCTGGTATTTCGTTGGCACTCTGGCCGCAACATACGCCGAAGTCGGTGACTTCGAAGAGGCCTGCCGATGGGCAAAGGAATCACTAAGCATGGCACCAGAAGAAGAGCGTCCCGCATGCAAAGACCGGCTTAAGTTGTATAAGAGCGGACATCCGTATCGAGAGAACGTCACAATGATGTAGCCACTGTTGATGGCAAACGGCAGGTTTTGTTCCAGATAGGCCGTACGACAACGGAAATGCCCGCAAATACTCCCGAGACCGAAAAGGTGGGGTGGCCCAGACGCTGCTTCAGCG
>CAIWEX010000670.1 GCA_903911795.1 uncultured Schlesneria sp. | reverse complement strand
GGTCAACCGAGCACCATCAGGGCTCGGACAGGGCGTTGGTCCTATGGCAAGGCGTCGCACAGACTGAGAGCCAGCACTGGAAATGCGGTCCCGCTGTAGGTGATGAAATGCCAACTATCCGTGTTCAGGGACTTTGTCCACCAGCGTCCCGAGACCCGCTGATTCGACTTGATCCATGCGATCGCCTTCTGCAATCGCGGGTCATTCGCGGGGACTCCTGATTCTCGGAGAACGATCACTGCCAAACCCGTCTGGTGTCCATCGCTGGCAGGATTGGCTTTGTCGGGTTCGGCATTCAGGCGATCAGCGCGGTTCCCTTTTCCCCAGACATTGGGGGCAGCGAATGTTCGAATCGACCATCCACCATCCTCGCGCTGATGTTTCCAGACCATCTCGACGAGAGCGTTCTTCTGGTCTGCGGGGATCAAATCCGGCATCCGGGCCGCCGTCCACAACAGCAGAACGCGACTGTAATCATGCGGTGGATTCTCGGTCCGCAGATACTTCTTGAGAGACTCAACCCTGGCCAGCAGCTTTTCGTCTTTCAAATTCTTCAACCAGTCCGGTGCCGCCGCGACTGCCATGGCCGCGACTGTTGCTTCATGGAAGGCGTCTGATTCGTAGGGAGGCCAACAGTCCAGGGTTCCCCAGGTCCCCTGGTTATTCTGAATCGAAAGCATCAGCGTCAATGCCCGCTCAGTTTCGGGAGAAAGCTGGTGCGTCACGTGCTTGTCCCATTCTGCGAGTCCGGCTGCGGTATAGATGACTTGAGCGGGACGAGTCGACTGCTTCAGCTTGTCGATTTCCGTTCCCTCCAGTTGCTTCAGGGCGTCGACGAAGAACTGACGATTGGTTTCGGACGGCTTGCCAAGTTTGTCACTGAGCGCCGGACGAATCGTCATGTAGATTCCGTTCGTGTGACACGTCACACACTTCCGCTGAGTGTTCCAGGCCTGAGATCCGTGTTCCAGATAATCGAGTGCCAGAGGAATCGAGATCTTTTCCAGCTTCGCTTCATCCGCTGTCGCGCCGGGAATCTTGATGCTGCCGACTTCGTACTGCGGATTGGGCTCTGCAGCATGCAGGAAGAACGGACTGCCGAGACAGATCGATACAGCAACCGCGATGCAGTGAACTCGACTCATCAGAAAAACTCCTGGCGGGTTAACTTGGGCGGGAAGTCGGGCGACATCTGACCGAAGACGCTTCCATTGTGCGAAATCAATGGTCGTTGGTCGAGCCAGAAGTTGAAGACTACTCGTCAGCACCTCGTTTGTCTGCCAATAGTCCCGCCTGCCTCAGTTTGTTTCGCAGCGTCATTCGCGAGATCCCCAACCGTTCGGCGGCGTGAAATTGGTTGCTGCCGAAATGCTTCATGGTTTCCACAAGGATCTCGCGATCGACCGCGGCAATCAATTCCCGATACAAATCGGTTTGACCGGCTGCAAGCAGTCGTCGAGTCAGGTCGTTGACATTCAGAGGGCTCAATGTCGCCAGCGAATCCGCCACAATTTCGTCGTCCGACAAGCTTCCTGACGGAATCGAGTCCACGCCACGGCTGTCTTCAATGGCTCCTCGTTGCCGGAAGTGTTCGGGGAGACAGTCCACCGTCAGCACATCGGTTGTGGCATGTACCATAGCGAACCGAATGGCACTTTGAAATTCGCGCACATTTCCAGGCCATTTGTATGTGGTCAAAATCGCCTGAGATTCTTCCGTCACCGTGCGGACTTTTTTACCAAATTCCTGATTGAAGACCTTCACAAAGTGATCCAGCAGTAACGGCAGATCTTCGCGTCGCTCCCGCAGTGGCGGTAACCGGATGGTAAATCCATTCATCCGGTAATACAGATCCTGACGAAAGGTCCCTGCAGCGACCATGGCGGACAGATCCTGATTGGTGGCAGCAATGATTCGGACATCGGTTTTAATCGTTTCGTTGCCACCGATACGCTCAAATTCCTGTTGTTGAACAAGTCGCAGGGCTTTTGGCCTGCGTCGCGGGGCTCATGTCGCCGATTTCATCGAGAAAAATCGTACCCCCGTTGACCTGTTCGAACTTTCCGATGCGACGCTGATCAGCCCCGGTGAACGCACCTTTCTCATGCCCGAAGAGTTCGCTCTCCAGCAGAGACTCCGTCAGCGATGCACAATTCACGGCCAGAAACGGCATCTGACTCCGTTTGCTGTAGTGGTAAATGGCGCGTGCTACCAATTCCTTGCCAGTACCACTTTCGCCCAGGATCAGCACGGTCGCATCCTGCGACGCCACTCGTCCGATGGTCTTGTACACTTCCTGCATCGCGGGTGAGAGGCCAATGATGCGATCGGCATTCTCGCCATCATCAGCATCGGCCTCACCAACGACCGCTGGAATGTGGCTCAAGCGACTTACCTCAATCGCCCGAGTGACGACTTGCTTCAAAAGGCTTAAATCGATCGGTTTGACGAGATATTCGAATGCACCCCGGCGCATGGCTTCAATTGCGGTTTCTGTCTTCGCAAACGCGGTCATGATGATGACCGGCACACGCGGATCGATCAGACGCATCCGGTCGAACGCATCCAGACCAGAAAGATCCGGCAATCGGACATCGCACAGAACGACATCGGGCTTCATCTTTTGAAGAAGCTCGATCCCTTCGCGGGCCGTTCCGGCCGTTAAGACCTGCAGAGCACTGGAACCGATCGTTTCAACAATCGTGAATGTGATATTCGGCTCGTCATCAATGACAAGTAGCTTCGGTGTTACCAATTGCAAAAACTCCTGGAGCACACTTGAAAGCGTAAGTCAAAGACGATTTGTTCTCAAACCTCGGGCTTTACAAATCCGTCACATACATGGCCGGGATGCCGAATTGAGGATTCGGGAATCCGAAGTCGTAAATCCGCGATCACGACATTTGAACCATGTGAACGCCCAGAATACACGCGCCAATGCTGAACTTGGAAGCAGGTTTCCTGGTTATCGATTGGCCACGGCTGCCCAAGTTTTGGTCTTTTCGCTGCCGAGGCTGGCCAACTTCTATCTGCCCGATCAGCCCTTCGTGCAAGCGTAACTCCTTGATTTGAAACACCGCTCACTGCTGGCGGAATGTCTTTGGCCAGCCGTGGCCACTTCGCAATCCTTGCTTTCATGACAGTCGGCACACCTTGGTACTCAGCCTGCTCAGCGAATGGATCAACTGATGATTGCCCAGCGCTTTTGGACAGTCGCGAGCCACATAACTCGGAGATGCTTCGATGTTGCAAGAATTGATGAACAATGTTCTCCACAACATGTTCAAGCCGTTGCTGCTGTTCTTTTATGCAGGATTTCTGGTCCCGATCCTGGGGGTCAAGTTGGAGTTTCCCAAGGCCGCATATCAGGCATTGACGATTTATTTGCTTCTGGCGATCGGCTGGCATGGTGGAGAAGAGCTGGCGAAGCTTGACCCGTCGATGTACGGTCGAGCAGCCGGATTCATGGTCATCGGATTCTGCACCAACTTCGTAATTGGCATCGCGGCGTTCATGGCGCTTCGCTCGTTTACGAAGCTGCGTCAAGTCGACGCGGCGACGGTGGCAGGTTACTACGGCTCAGATTCTGCCGGAACGTTCGTGACGTGCATGGGTGTACTGACCGCTTCGCAAATCGCGTTTGCTCCGTTCATGCCGGTTTTGCTGGCTGTGATGGAAATTCCAGGCTGTCTGGTGGCCCTGTATCTGGTTTCGAAAATGCGAAACACGGGGATGGATAAAGCCGGCAACATGCCTGGCGAACCTGGCTACGGTCGGAAGAAGATCGCAATTGATCAAACACCTGCACACGAGGCAGAAGACTCGATGGGTGAAGTCACGGTACGGAAACGAGAACTCGTTGGTGCCAGTGCCCACTCTGGCTCAACGTCCTATGGTGGGACATCTTCCTATGGAAATCACGGTTCCAACGGACATCATGGATCGAGTGGGGACAGCGATCCTGAAATGGAAACGGAGGAGGAAGCGGATGCTCACCAGCTCGAAGAACGTCTGGGATTGCAGCGAGTTTCTGCAGCCGACGACCCATCGCTGGAACGCAAGTCGAAATCGTGGTTGAACAAAGAATTGCTGCACGAAGTCTTCTTGAATCCGGGGATCTTCCTGCTGTTCGCCGGGATTACGATTGGCTTCATCGGTCGTCTGCAAGGAGCAAAAATTACGGCGGGCGGCGATGCGTTGTTCGACACCCTGTTCCAGGGGTGCCTGTGCCTGTTCCTGCTCGAAATGGGGATTACGGCCTCAAGCAAATTGAAAGATCTACGAGCTGCAGGCGTGCCATTCATCCTGTTTGCGTTGATTGCCCCGAACGTTTTCGCAATGACCGGTATTGCTGTCGCTCACTGTTACAGTATGGTGATCGGCCAACCGTTTGAAGTCGGGACATATGTTCTGTTCGCAGTCCTCTGCGGGGCTTCTTCGTATATCGCAGTTCCCGCAGTGCAACGCCTGGCAATTCCCGAAGCAAGTCCGACGTTGCCGCTCGCGGCATCGCTCGGCGTAACCTTCACCTACAACGTGACGCTGGGAATTCCGCTGTATCTGATGATCGCTCAAACGGTGATTTCCAAATTCCCGGTCGGGGTGGCTGGATAACTTAAGCTCCAGACCGAAGCGATCTCTGAACAGCCGGGATTCTCTACATCGAGAGTCCCGGCTGTGTTGGTTTGTGGCGGGTCGACAAACTCGATTCAGGCATCCGGCTGGAACGGGAGCGACAGTTGGAATTCTGCTCCGTGTGGTTCAATGTTTCGAACCGTGAGGGTTCCCCCGTGGGCCGTAGCGATGCGGTGACAGATACTGAGACCAAGGCCCGTCCCCGTTTCTTTGGTTGTTACGAACGGTTCGAATAATGTCCCCATTAATCCTTCGGGAATGCCTGCTCCGTTGTCACGGATCGTGATTGCAAACCCTCTTTTAGATGCGGATTGTGCAGATTGCTCCGACTCGATCCTGACAACAATTTCTCCGCCGTTTGGCAGTGCATCGAGGGAATTCAGCACGAGATTCAGAACCAGTTGTCGAATTTGCGTGGTATCAATTACGGCAGTCACTGAATCTTTCGGAAGATCCAATTTCATTCGGACATCCTGTTGCGTTGCCCGAGCACTGACCAGATTGGAGACCTGTTGAATCAGTTCGATCACATTGACCGTCGACTTCTCAGGAACGGGGGGGCGAGCGAAATCGAGAAAGGCCTGAATCGACTTCTCCAGGCGGCTGATTTCATCGTTAATCACGTGCAGCGCACGCCCCTTCAATCCCGATTCGTCACCACGTTCAAGAGCCGCCTGAACAAGCATTTTCATCGGTGTTAATGGATTTCGCAATTCGTGAGCCATCCCCGCCGCGAGCTGCCCGACGCGTGCCAATTGCTCTGCTCGCAGCAACTCGGTTTCCCGCTGCTGCAAGCGGCGGACAACCTCACCAATATCGTCTTCCAGGCGTTTCAGGTCCGATTCGATCCCGACGAATCCGCCGTCATGGGAAATGGTGACGGGTTCGCGTACGTCGTGGAGTTTTCCAACCACATCACGCACCGAGATATTGAGCTGAACAATCGACCGGCCAACAGCGCGTGCGATTCCGGTTCCCGTCAACAGGCCGGCAGCAGAACCGCAAATCCCCAGCATTAGAAACCCAATCTTCAAATGCTGAGCGGTCCGCTGATGACCTTCGTTCGCCCGCTCGACAACCTCCTGATTGAAAGAAAGGCATTTGCGCAGCGGCTGCAGGACTTCATGCGTTAGAAGTTCATCAGAAAGTTGCGTGAATGCGACGACGACTTCTGGACTGGCAGGGCGATGAGGTTCGGCGGCAACATTCGGGTCATAAGCAGCGATGATCGGCTTGCTGAGCTGGTTCAGCTTCGTAAAGAATCGCTCGTAGCCGACGCCACCGATTTCGACGAGTTCTCGTTCTTTCCCCATACGAGCCAGAGAAAGTGCTTTCTCCAACAGCGGATCTGTCTTTTCACGCAGTGCCAGTGCGGTGATGAGAGCTTGGGGGTCGTCCGTTCGCAAGAATCGATTGACGTTGTACCTGACATCACGCATTTCGATGTGCAGATCTTCAATCGTCAGCATCGCACGCATTTCGCGTATGACGAGGTCTGACGTTTCCTGCTGCTGCCGATTGACGTTCCATGCCGCGAGGACACCGACCCCCAGAAGGACGATGCTCAGTGCAATCATGGGGGCTGCGATGCTGCGGACTACATGCGTCGCCACGTTTTCCAAGCCCTGTAAGACGGAATCGACACGAGGCTCAATGGATCCCAGATTGGGTTTGAGATTGTGCGTCGCTTTTTACACCGTCCAACCAAAAGACACAAACGTCGAAGTGACTTTTGGCCAGACGTAATCTGGGCTGGATAGAGTTTGTTCGCCTGCGAAATGAGCAGAATTCTCAGACAGCGAAACCTAACGGAAATGTTAGCGTGAGGCTTCCTAACAGCCTTTTCAGTTGAAATGCATTCCCCTAATGCCGAAGAATTCGAGTATGTTACGAGAGTGCTGCGACTTTCAGCAGAAATGTCAGTACGTACCCGAAGCTCAACATGACCGACGGGATAAATTCTATCCTGTTGTCATGAGATCCTGAATTGGAAAGTTCCATATGACGAATAGCGCCAGCGTGCCAATGGAAAAGCCTCAGAACGGCATCGCCGGACTGAAGCACCTTCGCCAGGATATTCTATCGGGGATTGTAGTTTCTCTCGTTTCGCTGCCGCTGTCCTCCGGAATCGCGATCGCGTCGGGGGTTCCGCCGATCTATGGTCTGATTTCCGCCGTTATCGCGGGATTGATTTTTCCGTTCATTGGTGGAGCCTACATGACGATCGCCGGCCCAGCCGCCGGTCTCGCTCCAGCAATTATGGCGATTATGGTCTCAATGGGTGGGGCCGGTGATGCCGAACACGTCGGCGCTGGATATCACAACCTGCTGGTCATCATTTTTCTCGTCGGTTGCCTGCAACTAATTCTGGCCCTCCTGAAACTGGCTAGATTTGCCGCCATCATTCCTGTCAGTGTCGTCGAAGGAATGCTCGCATCGATCGGGCTGTTGATCATGGTCAAGCAACTGCCGATGTTGTTCGGCTACACCAGCAAAGTTCATGCCCACGAATTCTATGAATATTTGATGGAAGCGCCCGAGTTCGCCTCGCACCTGACACCACCAGTCTTCGGTGTCGCAATTGTGACCTTAGCCCTGTTGTTTGCTTTAGGGATGGTGGCCCGGAAAATTCGATTGCTGCAAACGATACCTCCGCAATTGATCGCTGTTGTGGTCGGTGTCATCCTTGGCCAGGCCGTTGGCCTGGGTGGGCTCGAAGGGGGCAAATTCCTGATTAAGTTGCCTGAGACTCCATTCCACGGCGTCAGTCTTCCTGACTTCGCCGGCTTGCTGGCCCAGAAGGAATTGTGGTATGCGGCAATTTTGGGCGTCATCACGCTGACCATGATTGACGGTGTCGAATCGCTGGCGACTGCCTTGGCGGTCGATCGCATTGACCCGTTTCGCCGCAAGTCCGATCCGAACCGGGTTTTGCTGGCGATGGCGGTTTGCAACGTCGCTTCAAGCATGGTCGGTGGACTGACCATCATTCCTGGTGGCGTGAAGAGCAAATGTAACATCGCTGCCGGCGGACGGACGCTCTGGGCCAACTTTACGAATGCCATCTGCCTGATCATTTATCTGATGGTCGGACAGCAATGGATTAACATGATCCCCAAGGGAGTCTTGGCTGCAGTGTTGATCTTCACCGGATGGAAGATGTGCGAGCCAGCCGTCTGGCGTCACATGGCCAAGATCGGTAAAGAGCAAGTGGCATTGTTCACGTTTACCGTTGTCGTGACACTGGCGACCGATCTGTTGATCGGAATCATTGCAGGCGTCGTGGCCAAATACTTCCTGAATCTGCTGCTCTGCAGTCGTGCGGCAGCGAAATTGACTGACGAGAAGGTTTCTGTCTTTACAAATATGGCCAACTTCTTTCGCAACCCTGTTGCCCGAACCTCAATGGAAGACAGAATTCTTCATCTGTATCTCGATAAGCCACTGGTCTGTTTCAATTCCATGAAAATCGAAGAGGTGCTGGCAAAGCTGCCGTCTGATATCCGCGGTGTCCAACTGCATCTGCAATCACAAGTCTCACTCGTCGATCACACATCGTGTGAAGCCCTGCACTATCTGGTGGAATCCACTGCGGAAAGCAGTGCCCCTGTGACCGTGATCGGACTCGACCAGATGCGTCGGCTTTCAGCCCACAGCAGCGCTGTCCATGTTTCGGGGCCAGCCTCCTCCGGCCCGATCATGCCTGGCCCAATGGCCTCGCCAGCCGTCTGATCCAGCAAGACTCTCGAGAGGACAACGAGGCATATTTCCGCCAACGCTTTCACGAGGCACTGACGGCCCAAGGCTGCCGCCAGTGCCTCGCTCAGTCCAAAATCGTTGCCAGTGTTGCGTGGTACCAGACTCAAAAAAGGGGCTCAGCACTGCTGAGTCTCGGTTTATCCTTCGCCGACCATTGTCAGAAACTCGTCTTCGCTCAAGACCTGGACGCCGAGTGATTGAGCCTTTTCCAGTTTGCTGCCAGAATCGGTCCCCGCAATCAGAAAATCAGTGTTTTTCGAGACACTGCCTGCCGGGCGTCCGCCATGCTTTTGGATCATCGCGTGGATCTCGTCCCGCTTGAACCGTGCCAGCGTTCCCGTCACCACCAGCGTCTTGCCCGACAACAGGCCACTCGACTGTCGCGCCGCAGCCGCTTCCGCATCGGCCTCGCTTCCCATGTTCAGTCCAAGCTGCTTCAGGTCGGCGACAATTTGACGCCCGAAGTCACTCGCGAAGAACGCATGGACTGACTTGGCGATGACATCGCCAATCTCTTCGACCTCGGCAAGCTGCACTTCTGTGGCCTGCATGATGGCGTCCATCGATCCAAACCGATCGGCCAGCAGTTGAGCGGTGCGAGTTCCCACATGCCGCAGGTTGAGTGCTGTCAGCAGTCGCCAGAGAGGACGTTGCCGTGAGGCTTGAACGCCTGCCAGCAGGTTGTCGACCGACTTCTCACCCAGGCGTTCGAGTTTCAACAGTTCAGCTCGACGCGATTCCAGGCGATAGATGTCTGCGAAACTGTTCAGCAACTGGTTTTCAGTCAATTGCTCGATCAGTTTTGTTCCGAGTCCTTCGATATCCATGGCGGCGCGAGAGGCAAAATACCGTAGTGCTTCGCGCAATTGGGCGGGGCATGTCGGGTTCGGACAACGGATGTAGACTCCTCCTTCATCCTGTTCGACGGGCGTTTTGCATTCCGGGCATTCGGTTGGAAACTGAAAGGGCCGTTCGGTTCCGTCGCGGCGGTGTGCTTCTACGCGAACGACATGTGGGATAATTTTCCCTGCTTTTTCGACGATAACCCAGTCACCCACCTGAATTCCCAGTCGGGCGATTTCGTCTTTGTTATGCAGGCTGGCTCGCGACACCGTGGTCCCGGCGATTTCAACGGGTTCCAGGTTGGCCACGGGAGTCAGCGTCCCGGTCTTGCCAACCTGAACGGTGATGTCGGCCACACGAGTTTCTGCTTCGTACTTCTCCCATTTGAAGGCAACGACCCAGCGCGGGGCTTTGCTGGTGGAACCGAGTTCCTGTCGCAGTGCCAGGTCATTCACCTTCAGTACCAGGCCGTCAACTTCAAAGTCGAGCGTGTGCAGGTCCTGCATCAGGGTCTGACAATACTCGACGGCCGCTTCAAAACTCGGCAGCACAGCGGTCCGCGGGACGGAAGGGATTCCCAGTTGTTCGATCCGCTTGAGATACTCACCGTGCGTCGTAAACGTGGCACCTTCCAAGCTGCCGACGCTGTGGGCGAAGAAGCGAATACGACGTTCGGCACACTGGGTCGGGTCGAGTAACTTGATACCACCTGCCGTCGCATTGCGTGAGTTCTTCAGTGGCTCTTCCCCACGTTCGACCGAAGCAAGTTGAAGCTGCGCGAAATCGCTGTTCGAGATATACGCTTCGCCACGCACTTCCAGAACCGACGGAATCGCGCTGTTCGCTTCATCGAATAAAGAACTGCGTGACCCCTTTTTGGATTGACTGTCAGAAGTGCTGAGATCCTGCAACTGCAGCGGGACACCTCCCATGGTGCGAGCATTATGAGTGACATCGTCACCCCGTCGGCCATCCCCGCGAGTCACGGCGCGGACGAGTTTTCCGTTCTCATAGATCAACGACAGGGCAACGCCATCGACCTTGTATTCAACCAGCCATTCACAGGGCTTGCCGCCGAGTAGCTTGGCGACTCGCTGACCGAATTCGGCGAGTTCCGTTTCGTTGTAGACATTGTCGATCGACAGCATTGGAACGCGATGCTCGACCGTGACAAATCCGGCGATCGGTGCTCCGCCGACTTTGCGTGTCGGGCTTTCGTCGGAATCAAATTCGGGATGTGCGGCCTCCAGTTCCTGAAGCTGCCGCATCAGCTTGTCGTACTCAAGATCGGTGATTTCCGGAGTGGCGTGAACGTAATATAAAGCATCGTGCCGCCGGATGGTGGCGCGCAATGATTCAATCTGTTCGTGTACGGAGTTGCTCATGGAGAATCCCACCGCGGAATAGCGAAATGACAACCGAAGGTTTGCGATATCATGAACGAGATGTTGTCATCTCGCAATCCCTTCCAGCATGCTTCGTTGAACCCCTGAATTCGTGAGCTGCCCGATAGTCGTGGTTCGCTCCG
>CAIWEX010000669.1 GCA_903911795.1 uncultured Schlesneria sp. | reverse complement strand
CTGCCCCCCATCGTTCTGCCCAATTTTCCTGGCTGTCATCGCAGAAACGAAGAGGAGACCTTCGGTCGGCCGTTTCGGCGGGGTCGGGAGACCCGCGCCGAACTCGCGATTGCCGTTTCGGCGCGAGAACCGCGCCGATCGTTACTACTTCTTCTGCGTGGAATTGAACTTTGGATCGTTGACTGCGGACTGAACTGGTCGAACCGATCCCGCGGCAGGAGCCTGTCCGGTCACCTGCGTAGCAGGTTTGACAGGAGTTGTGGCTGGTCCAGCTTGAGCAGCCTGAGGCGAACTCCCCTTAACAGGAGCTCCGGTTTTTTGCGCAGTCGCAGGATCAGCAGCCGTCGATGTTGCCCAGTTGGCAACGGACCAGTCTGCATGTGTCCCGACGACTGATTGTCCGAGGTCATCCAGGGCGGCCCGGAATGATGCCGCAGTCATGTTTTCGTTAGGGATCACCCGTTGCAGCACAAATCGTCGATTGGCAGCGATATAGGCGAAGAACTTTCCTTTGCCCAGTTTATCGTTATCGGAAAGGAGTCGCAGTAGAGCCGTTCGTGGGACATCGGCGGCCGACTTTGGAAGTTCATCCAGCCATGCCATGATCCAGATGGATGACCCATCCTGGCTCAAGACCGCAGACATCGACAATTCCCATTCGGCGTCTTCGATCGTGGATTTGAATGCAAAATCGTATCGCTGCTCAGACGCTGTGGCTTGCAGCCCCATCGCCTTCAACAGGTTTCCGAGCGACTGATCCGTCAGTTTTCCTTTTGCTGCCGTAGCGGTCGCTGCGGCTGGGGCTGACGGGGATGCGGTGGTTGCCGTGGTTGCCGTGGAAGCTGCCGGCGCAACTTTCGGTGCCGCTTTTTCCTGACCCGTCGCAACTTGAGCTGCCAATGGGGCCGCTACTGCTGACAACGCCGCCCCTACCATTGCGCGTCGAGTCCAATGCATATCCATCGCCGTTCACTCCTTTGAATAAGCGATCCGCCAGTACTTCCGCCGGCTCTTGCATCGAACTTTCCAGCCGTGAAAAGTTCAACGACAAATCTCACCCCTGTCCAAAGAGATGATCCAGACAGATCTGTGACCAGGTTTCAAACTGATCGCGCGTCTGGAGCAACTCTGCGGGTTGTGCGAATCCTGTCTCTAAGATCGACTCTTCCCGTGGTAGAACTTTTGCCGAGTCGAGATCAAAAATGTGAACAATCCCCAAGTGGACTCGTCCGACGGGGGTCTCGTCATCATTGATCAATCCCACGCAGCGATCGGTAAACCCAGACTCCAGAAACACTTCCTCCGAGATTTCGCGGTGCATCGCCTCCTGATAACGGCGGTCTCCCTGCATACTGTCGGTTGAGGAAATATGCCCTCCGATGCCAATCGATCGTTTGCTGTGCAGTCTGCCTTCACCGCCCGCTTTACCGCGGCGGTAGTTAAACACTTTCCCATCATGCATGAAAATGCAATACGGAATCAGTTGTTTGTAACTCGGATCCTCTTCAACTTCGTTGCGAGGCCGAAAGCTGGTGTGCGCAGGGTCCAGAAGCGTCTGTAAGTACCTGTCAACTTTGGCGTTAAACCCCTGAAAATGCCCCAGTTCATGAAACAGCAGAGTGGGTACGCAAAGGACATGTTCAACGGTCGTTTCAGCAGTCATTGGATCGGCTCGTTTCTGGAGTTCGTCAATGGCCGACGGTGGACAACCTGGCCATTGTCAAATCGCAATCGTATATGGATTAAGGAACAAAATTCGGGCGTCGGAAATCGGAATTGCAGTTCGCACAGCCAGTATGGGAATTCTTCTGGGTGATTCAACAGAGTCAGCCGCTTTTCAATTCCGTCCCGAAAGTCGATCCAATTCCGGCCAGGACTTTCAAGTCGAGATCAAATCAGTCGGCAATCACTGCCGACCGACGATTTTTTACTGGCAGGTTCTGCCGTGATTCTTTGCTCGGGCAGTTGTTCTCGAGCGAATTTCCCTCGCGGCAGTTTGTATCGTCTGGATCAATTGTAGGGGTTTCGACGATGCTACAGACGATACGGACGAATGCAGTTCCGATGTTCGTCGGCAGAGTTGTTAGCCAGAGGAGTGATTTCGATGAGGCGATATTTGTTGGCCTGGATGCTGATGGGTGGAGCGGTTGCTGTCATGCCCGGTCCGGCAGATGCCCAACTCTTCCGTCGTCATGGTCATGGTTGCTGTGAGACATGCGAGATGCCGCAGGCAAGCTGCAGCTGCGCACAGACCCGTCCTGTGGTGCAGACACAAATGCGAGCACAACAAGTGACGACGTACCGCGACGTGGTCGAAACCCATGTTCGCAACGAAACCGTCATGCAGAACGTTCCCGTGACGACGTACAAACAGGTCACCGTGGATGAAGGGGGATACCAGATGGTCTATGTCCCCAAACCAGTGACCAAGCAAGTGGCACAGACCGTGATCCAGCAACAGGCGATGACCCGCGCAGTGCCGTACCAGGTCACCAAGCGTGTTCCACAAATTTCGACTCAACTGGTTCCCGTCCAGACAGTTCACCACGTCACCGAACAGGTTCCCATGACGACATGGGCTCCCCCCCCGGTCACGTTCCAGGCGGCCAGTTCCTGCAACACGTGTGATGCTCCGTTCTCAACGGCATTTGCACCGCAGTACTTCCCGCAGCCGATCGGGACGGCGATGGCCCCACAAATCCAGTACGCTCAACCCCCGACATCGATTGCCACTTTGCCAACGATCTCGGTTCCATTGCCTCAGTCGGCGCAGCTCCCTCAAACACAGCCTGAACAGTGGCAGACGATCCCTTCGCGATCCGCCGCTCCGACACCAGCAGCCAGCCAAAGCTATGAGTCACCCGCTTCCAAGTCGGTCCCGATGCCGATGGAAGAGGCTCGGAACTACAGCCCACGCTCCAGCGCCAGCAGCGGTCGATTTGTTCCCGCACCGACCGCCGCAACGGTCTGGGGAAGCCGACAGGCCTCCCTGCGATAAGTCTTCGCAGTGATTCGATCATTCACGGGGCATCATCGTACCTTACGGTCACGTTGATGCCCTGTGTCATTCTTTGGCTGCAACCCTATTTCTTACGCTTCTGCAGTCACCGCATTTGTCACTCACAGGTTCAAATGGGCAACGTTCCCAACCCGAATTCTTTGCCGGGACGCATCAGTAGTCACTGGTGGCAACAAGTGTTGGGGTGTAGATTCGATGACCCGACACAAAACGTGCTATTGGATACGTTGAAGAAAGCAGGCGTGAAAACCACGTTGCGCATCATCAACGGCAGCAATTCCAATGTGCATCAGACAAAAAGACCGTAGTGAACAAGTCAAGCGGCAACCCGTAACCAGCCTTCACCGATCAACCCAACGAACTCCAGGAGACTTCCCTTCATGTTTGAACACCTTCGAACCAGCACCCGGATGAGTCTTGCGAGTCTCATGCTACTGGCGTTAGTTTCGGTCGGTCGCACGGCAGAGTCTCAGGATAAAACGCTGGCGGCGAAGTCACTGCAACTGGTGGAGCCGATCACCAAAGGCCAGCGGGTCTTCACGTGCGGGCATAGTTTCCATGTCTGGGTGCCGGGGATCGTTGCCGATTTGTGCAAAAAAGGGGGAATCGAAAACCACAACCAAGTGGGGCTCTCCTCGATCGGTGGATCGCGCACCATTCAGCATTGGGACATTGCCGAAGACAAGAACACAGCCAAGATGGCACTCAAGACCGGCAACGTCGATGTGCTGACGCTGTCGCCAATCTTCCTTCCCGATCCGGGGATTGAGAATTTCACAGCGTTGGCACTCGAACACAACAAGGAGATCCGGGTCATCGTTCAACCGATCTGGTTGCGTTGGGATATTTACGAGCCGACCACCCAGCGGCCCGCCAAAGTCGATCACAACGCCATCACCGGCGAAGAACTTCGAACACGCCACGCCGAGCACTTCCAGAAAATGGATGAGCACGTGCGCGACTTGAACAAGAAGTTTGGAAAAACGGTTCTTTATGTCGCTCCGGCGCCCCAAGCGGTCATCGCTTTACGTGAAAAGATTATCGCGGGTGAGGCTCCTGGACTGAAGGTTCAGGAAGATCTCTTCACGGATGAACTCGGACACTGTAAGCCGCCACTCATGGCTCTGGTCGGTTACGTCAATTTCGCCACGATCTACCGTCGCAGCCCTGTCGGCTTGCCGGTGCCAGAGATTCTCAAGCAGTCCAAACTCGGCGACCAGGAAGAGAAACTCAATCTGCTGCTTCAAGAACTGGCTTGGAATGCGGTGCTGGAACATCCGCTCAGCGGTTTGAAGCCGTAACGCTTTCTCGATTCAGGCACGGTTCTTCATTCACACAAATCGTGATTCGGCGGGAAGTAAAGAGACCTCAATGAGCAGCCCAAACCGGCGATCACTCTCGATGAGTCGGGGCGTACGTCGCGCTTTCGCTTTGGCTTTTCTCGTCCTATTGACGCGATTGTCTAGCGAAATCTGTACGGCGCAAGAGTCGGATGTGGATCCGAAGAAGGAATACGCCTCAGTCGTTCAACCGCTTCTCAAGTCGTATTGCCTGGGTTGCCACTCGGCAGCAGTGAAAAAGGGAAGCCTCGATCTGGAACGGTTCGCATCGGTCGATCTGGTCCGTAAGGATCTCTTGCCGTGGCAACAGTTGATCGAGCAACTTGAGGCGGACGAGATGCCGCCAAAAGACAAGCCGCAGCCGACAGTCCAGGAGCGAAAGCGGTTGGTCGACTGGACTCGGCGATTTCTCGACGCCGAGGCGCGTGCTCGGGCTGGTGATCCAGGTCACGTTCCGCTACGGCGACTGAGCAACACGGAGTACGACGCGACCATTCGTGATCTCACTGGGGTTGATCTGCGACCGACGCGTGAGTTTCCCGTGGACGGAGCTGCGGGTGAAGGATTTACGAATGCTGCCGAGTCGCTGTCAGATATCTCGCCGACGTTGCTCAACAAGTATCTCAACGCGGCCAGAGACATTGCGGAACATGCCGTCTTGCTGCCAGATGGATTTCGGTTTTCGCCAACGAAGACTCGACGCGACTGGACTGATGAAAGTACCGCCCGACTGCGTGGCTTCTATAACGAACATGTCGGAGGCGACGGACGACTGCAGGTCCAGCGGTATCTGGAGGCGAGCGTTCGACACCGCGACGCGATACTCGGCGGCAAGGTCTCTCCTGAAGACGTCGCCGCGAAGGAGAAGCTGAATCCCAGATATTTCGGAATCCTGTGGCGCACGCTGCAAGACAAGTCTCCGTCGCTTGTTCTCGACGGGGTCCGTGATCGCTGGCGTGCGGCTGCGGACAAAGATGTGCCCGCTCTGGCGAATGAGATCGCAGCATTGCAGACCGCATTGTGGAAGACGGATCGAG
>CAIWEX010000668.1 GCA_903911795.1 uncultured Schlesneria sp. | reverse complement strand
TGCAAGTGGGTGTGGTTAGTGAGGTGCAAGTCCTCATCAGAGTCAACGCTCTCCGACTCTGTAATCGACTGTTACTGCGTCGCCGCGAGGCGAGGTGGGGAGCTACAGGAGGTGAACGATCAGTCCGCAACGAGAGTGAACTCGATTCGGCCTGAAACGCGGCGAGCCTGCTCACTAGTGGCGAAGCCCAAACCGGCTGTAGAGCCGTCTGTTACCGACGCTGAGGGGTAGCGTGCAAAAGCGATCGGTGAGCGCCAAGGGTGGTTGGAGGCAGAATGATCGGAAGACCATGTTCATGAAGCAGAGAGACCTGTCTGGATGAGACCGGAGTTCATCGTCCCAGCCGCAGTGCCGTCGTTCAGACAGGCTGCGCAAGTGTGGATGCGAAGAGCCGCCAGGCAGGAGTCAGAGGAACCATAGTAGCGTTGAAACCGGGTAACTCTGGGGGAGCGAAGGGTTCCAGGAAGATGGATGACGGGCAACTGAGCGTACGGAATACAAACCAGTGATAGTGCCTTTGGCTCAACAAATTGGATCGACTCCTCCCGAGCGTGAGATTTTCTCGCGTTGGGGTTGGGTGGAACCGCACGTCTGGACGGCTCGCATGTTGACGACTCTCGAACAGGGAGTGGAAGGGGGAAAATGGTTTCGGTTATTTGATAAGGTATTCTCGGAAAGAAACTTGACGGTTGCGCTGCAACAGGTCGCCAGAAACAAGGGGGCACCCGGTGTTGATCATGTGACGGTGCATTCTTTCGTGGAGCAGTTTCCCGAAGCGATTTGGGATCTGTCTGATCGACTGAAAGCCGGCACGTATCGGCCCCAGCCCATTCGACGCGTGCATATTCCCAAGCCCGGAACGACGGAAACCCGACCCTTGGGAATCCCGACAGTGCGAGATCGCATTGTCCAGGCGGCGATTGTGAATGTCATCGAACCGATTTTCGAACGTGACTTTGCGGAGCACAGCTATGGTTTCCGACCGGGGCGAGGTTGTCAGGAGGCCTTGGATCGGGTTCATGAGCGACTGTTTCAAGGATGCGTTCACGTCGTGGATGTTGATCTGAAGGGCTACTTCGATTCGATTCCACACGATCGCCTGATGACACGTCTTCGAGAAAAGATCGCCGATGGCTCGGTGCTGCGGTTGATCGAATCGTTCTTGAAGGCCGACATTCTGGACGAAGCCTCACGGTGGACTCCGGAAACCGGCGCGCCGCAAGGCGCAGTTCTCAGTCCGTTGCTGAGTAATGTCTACCTGGACCCACTGGATCATCTGCTGGCCCACTCGGGCTTCGAGATGGTGCGTTACGCCGACGATTTTGTGATCTTGTGTCGAACTTCCGAGGACGCTCACGCGGCTCTGGAACTGGTTCGTAGCTGGGTGACAGAGAATGGTTTGACGCTTCACCCGACGAAAACGCGGATCGTGGACAGTCGTACGGAAGGCTTTGACTTCCTGGGCTACCACTTCTGCCGCTGGAATCGGGCACCACGGGAAAAGAGCGTGCGGAAACTGAAAGACGCTCTCCGGGCCAAGACAAAACGCACTGCCGGGTTCTCGCTGGGACACATCGTCAGAAATGTGAACCGAATCCTTCGAGGCTGGTACGCCTATTTCTGGCACGGTCCGACCCCGTTGTACGCACAACTGGATGTCTGGCTACGACAACGACTGCGGGCACTGCTTCGCCGTCGGACGAAACGCAATGGGCGTGCTAACGGAGCCGATCAAGTCCGCTGGCCGAATGCCTTCTTCGTGGATCAAGGGCTGTTTGTTCTCACAACTGCCCGTGAAATCACCCGACAATCCTCACGTAGGTAAAACCATCGACCGGAGAGCCGGATGCGGGAAATCTGCACGTCCGGTTCGGAGGGAGGGGGGACTCAATACAATGAGTCCTCCCTACCCCTATCGAAGTCACAGGAAGCTGGAAAGACTGAAAATGGCTAAACTTCACGTCGCGTTGCGACCCAGGTAGGCCGAGGACGGCCAACCTGGGCCACCCAGCGGTGGTTCTTTTTCTCGCTCAATCAAACAAGTACTGGTGCGGCGGCATGGATGATCCCATATTGGGCGATCGTCGCCCCGCTGTCAGCGGTCTCTGCGATCCTCATTCTTTGGCCAGGAAAGAGGGCTGGAAACAACCGTGCATGACTCCTCCCGAAAAATGAGCGGCCTGCAACGTCGGTATTAAGGAATAAAAAGAAACTCGGGCGAGTTAATCAGTGTCCAGACGAAGTCCTCGGCCCGCTCGCGCCAATCCCCTCGAAGCCTCTGCGTCACGGGATCACCGCGTTCCAGTTCGGCGGCCAGTGCCAGCTTTCGGTCACTTGCTTCCGGTTTCAAATGGTTAGACCAGGAAACACCTGTGGCTCGCGGCGGTAACGGGATTGTGATGGGCCGCTCCACTCGACGATTGTTGTATCCTTCCTGAAGCAGTTCTCGAAACATTTCTCGCTCGGCCGATGTCGCTGGACGAGTCAGGATCGCTTCGTACACCGTATCAATGAATTCGGGAAGCGAGCGATCCTGAAGAGCCAGTTCTGTGATTCGGCTGTCATCCGATAGCTGTGAAATTCGCTTCGCGACCAGTCCATTCGCCAGGATGGCGGGTTGCAAGACCGAAGTTTCCTGAGGACGCAGAGTAAGAGGGTCAGGGCGACTCGCCCTCCAGCCGAAGGTTTCCAGCACGTTGATGATGGACTGGGCCGCCGGCAATGACAACGCCGGGCGATCACGTTCATTCGAAAGCGATGTGAACTGCCATGCTCGCCGGGGAACACCCATACTCAACGACTGTTCGTAGCTGCGTTGGCTGTCGACATCAATGCTCATTTCTTCGACGTTGAATGGCTTGCCTACTGCAGCAAACAACGAATCGACGACCTGCTCTGCTGACATTCGCCGAGGGACAGGTCCTGCCAGCAAGGCTGCTCGTCGCGGGTCTGACACACCGTGTGGATCGGGACGTCGCTGATACGCATGCGAATTCAGGATCAGCCGGGCGACGTGTTTCAGGTCGTATCCTGATCGAATGAATTCGCGTTCCAGGTATTCGAGTAACTCGGGATGGGATGGCTTTGCATGCTCCCAGTCATCAACGGGTTCGACGAGACCGCGGCCAAGGTAGCGTTGCCAAAGTCGGTTGACGATGACCTGTGCAAACCGATGGTTCGTCGCCGCAGTCGTCAATGCGGCGAGTTGCTCACGGCGGTCCTGGGGGCTTTGCAGCAGATCGGGATTCAAGTCCCCTTGCAATTCTTTCGCAAAGGGCCATTCGGGCAGAATGGCTTTGCCCGGCTTCAATGTGACTTTCACCAGGAGCGAGGCAACCGCGGCCGGATCACCCGGAATGGTACTCGTTTTGGGGACCTGCTCGGGCTCTCTCTTGAGCATCGCCGCCAGGCTGAATAAATCTCGCTGAGTGAAATCGTGATAAGGGGCGTCGTGGCAACGGGCACACTTCATTTCCATACCGAGGAAGGCCTGTGCCAGCACATGAGCCTTGGCGGCCATCGGCGAGTCATTCTGCGTCGCCAGTCCAAAACCCGCTGGGCCACCGAAATGAGTGCTCCCTTCCATCAGGATCAACTCGGTCACGAGGCGATCAAATGGCTTGTTGTCGCTGAATGATTCATGCAACCACCAGCGGAACGGTCCGGTATTGTTGAGTGTCGGGTTGACGATGTTTGGGTTTTCGGCCAGGACGTCCTGCCAATACCCCATCCAGTGGTCAGCCCAACCGGGTTGATCGAGCATCTGATCGATCAACTTCGAGCGATTCAGTGGCGACTTCGAATCAGTCGCCGACTCCGTGGCTTTTGTCGCTGCTGGTTCAGGAACGACACCGATCGTATCGAGCGCCAACCGCCGTCGAAAAGCAGTGTCGTCGAGCAGTGGGAGAGGCTGGGCTCCAGATGCGGCTAGTTTCACATTGATGAAGCGGTCGATCAGGTTGAACTCAGGGAATCCGGCGGTTGTCTCGACTGCAATAAAATTCCAGGAATCGACCTGCTGTCGAGCGGCCTGATGACGCCGATCCCAGTACTTCGCATACTCCACACTCGCATTTCGGCGATTCTTCGTATTCAGAATTGCGATTCGTTCCTGCTGCTCATGAGCAAATCGCATCCATCCCCGGTCAGTCAGTTCTACCGGGAAACTCGATGTCAGCAGCCAGAAGCTGTTATTTGATAATTCGAGGAAGAGTCCCGTTTCACCCCATTCCGGGCGATGCTTTTTTCCACCCGCGAAGACTTCCACCGTGACGAGTTGCGGACGACCGGTTCCCTGGTAGAGGGCCGTACCGTCGTGATCTCCCGTCTGTGGTGGCCGGATTCGGGGGGAAAGGTCCGATTTGATGTCATAGAGTTCACCATGTCCGTCACCTCGCGGTGTGGGAAACCGATTCTCAATGACCAGGACCTGATCGATCCACAACCGAGCCCCGTGGCGCGATCTAAGCAGTAGTCGTCGCGGTTCCGCTGGAAACGTTAACCAGCCGGTCATTCGGACCATCAGCGGGTTCGATCGATCAGCACGAACACCGTGGGAATTATACTTCTGGGGGATCTCGGTCAGCCCGAAACCAGGTTCGCGCCAGGAATCCGTCGGCTGAGGGACCGAGAAGTCCCACGAAAACTGGTCGGGAACCCCTTCCATCACTTCGCACAAAACACCTGTTTCTTCCAGAGGGAACTTGGTGACGTACGAAGGTGGCCGGACAAACTCGAATCGCTCGGCGATCTGTTCCGCCGAGAGTCCCTTTCGATAGATGGCGACCTCATCGATCATTCCCTGAAAGGAATTGCCCGGATTTCCCCCCATGGACGAGCCGATCCAAACTTCGTCATTGTCGACGACCGGGCCGTCGTTCGTTGCCCCGCCGTAGTCCCACTTGCCAGTGACCGGCTTGCCGTCAATGTAACCACGGATCGAGTCGCTCTTTCCGAATGTATAAGTCGTCACGATGTGATGCCAACTGCCATCAACGGGAAATCCGTCGGTTGAGGTCCAACGATGAAAATCGTCTTGCTTTCCAGTACGATTGCGGCTGTTTCGAAAGAGAAAGCTGACAGCCGCTCGTCCCTGGTCCCCTGATAATCGCAGAGCGTAATTCTGATTTTCTGCAGCGACACCAGGATTCTTCGTTCGACCTTTGCTTACGACATAAATTTGCTGGCCATTCGGTAATCGCGTCGGGGCAACCCAAGCTTCCAGGCTGATGGTGTCCCCCAGATTGAAATCAAGCGGGCTGTTGTCGCCAGGATCTGCAATCCTGATCGTGGCGCCGTCGCCCGCAAAAGTCACCGCCGAATTGGATTCCTCAAAGCGAGGAAACCGGGGAGGTCGCGCTCCGACTCCCGACAGAACTACGTTTCCGACAATGCGTCCGTCGAGATCTGGCGCACCTGCAAGGCCCCGGGAGGAGACTGCCGACTCTTTCGCCGGTCCAAACCGAAACCAGGCAACGGGCAAGTCGCGATTGACAACTTCTGCGTAAGTCTTCTCTGAAGCGTAAGATGTGGCGTTAGCAATCACCCACAGCACCGCAAAAAGCACCGCTTCCTTCGTGAAGCGGACTAACGAGAAGACGTTTTTCAATGTCTGGCTTGAGACCAGAACTGAAAGGCGGGTCAATCTACGACGTTGCTGCGACATTCGCGACAGTTCCTCGACGATCCGGTCAACACATACGAGTGTTCTTATGGTAACCAGGCAGGGCGGCAGTCAACAGTCATCAACAATCACTTACCGCTGTGGAGTCCCCAATTCGGAGCTGTGAAATCGACCGGATTGAAAATCCGATGACCTATCCAAGCCGATCGGGTTGAGACCGCGCGTACGGAATCGTAGAATCCCCCGTTCGTTTGGAAGCTGACCTGCGGTCCGTTCCGGCTGGCAGAACTTCCCCCTCATTGACTGGATTCACTGGAACGTCGCGAGCTACACGGAGTGTGTGATTGATGTCGAATTATCTTTTCACCAGCGAATCGGTCAGCATGGGCCATCCCGACAAGGTGGCAGATCAGATTTCTGATGGCGTGCTGGATGCATTGCTGGCCCAGGACCCACGTTCCCGCGTTGCCTGCGAAACCCTCTGCACCACGGACCTGGTCGTCCTTTCTGGCGAAATCACGACTCAGGGGAAACTCGATTACGTGCAGGTTGCACGCGATGTCGTGCAGGATATTGGCTACACGTTTGATAACGTCGGATTCCATTTCGAAACCTGCAAAGTCCTGGTGGCCATCCACAGCCAGAGCCCAGACATCGCCATGGGTGTTGACCGCGATGGGGCAGGGGATCAAGGCTTGATGTTCGGTTATGCCTGTAACCAGACACCTGAACTGATGCCATTGCCGATTGCACTGTCACACCGGATCATCAACCGTCTGACCGATGTGCGTCAGAAAAAGGAAGTTGACTGGCTGCGTCCAGATGCCAAGAGTCAAGTCACCGTGGAATACGATTCCAACAACAAGGCTGTTGGAATTTCTGCGGTTGTTGTTTCGACTCAGCATCACCAGGACGTTTCGCAAGAAGAAATTAAGCGGTACGTTGAAGCCGAAGTGGTCCGCAAGTCGGTTCCGGCCGAGTTGCTCACGTCGAAGACGAAGTACCACATCAATCCAACCGGTAACTTCGTGGTGGGTGGTCCGCACGGCGATACGGGTTTGACCGGTCGCAAGATCATCGTCGACACCTATGGCGGGTGGGGACGTCACGGCGGCGGTGCATTCAGCGGAAAAGATCCAACCAAGGTCGACCGTTCAGCCGCTTACATGGCTCGTCACGTCGCCAAGAATATCGTCGCCGCCGGCCTTGCTTCCGAGTGCGAAGTCCAATTAGCGTATGCAATTGGGGTTGCTGACCCAGTTAGCGTGCGAGTCTCGACCAACGGGACCAGTGTGATCTCCGAAGAGAAGATCGTTGGCTTGGTGCGAGACCACTTCCGATTGACACCACTGGGGATTATCGAGTACCTCAACCTGCGTCGTCCGATTTACCGCAAGACGGCCAGCGGTGGCCACTTCGGTCGGACCGATGCTGATTTCACATGGGAAGCGACCAACAAGGCCGCAGACCTGAAGAAGGCTGCGGGCCTGTAATTCAAAATCGTTACGGTGCGGGTTCATCTGAACCCGCACCGTGAACCGATTTGATAGACGTGACAAGCAGTCGGATACGTGTCGGATGGAAGGGAGTCCATGCCGCAGCAGAGCGACCTTATCGAACGGAGTTCGGCAACCGCCGCACGTCGTCGCTCCATGGCCGTCTGGATCTGGTCATGTCTGCTGATCGCGGATGCTGTCATGCTGACACATCGCACGTCAGACGACGTTTTCAACTTCTCTCCCTTTATTACCGTCGTCTCCACTGCAGTCATTGCACTTGCCTCGTGGATTGCCTGTAATCTCTTCAGCGGCGCCGTTAAGCCTTCTTCAGTGAAGGGTTATCGCACCTGGATTCGACTTGTTCCGAAACTCATCGCGGTGTTTGTCGCCGAGATGTGGGGCGCAGGAGTGTCGACTGGCAGTGGAACACTGGTTTTCAGTGGCCTGGCCGCAAT
>CAIWEX010000667.1 GCA_903911795.1 uncultured Schlesneria sp. | reverse complement strand
GTTAACGTGTCCGAGTGAATTTGCCATTGGATGCGCGGCATATGATTTGGCAATCTCTGCGTGGCACGATGCACAGACTTTGCTTCCTACGTAATCTGATCGGGGCTTTGCCGGACAAGCGATTGTCACTTCATCGGATGAGAGTTTTAAAGAACTCGTTGATCTGACTGCAGGAGGAAGCGACCGATCCCCACATCCTGAAATACCGGTAAAGAGCAACGTCGCAAATAATGACAAGCGGCAGATTGTCTTATTCTTGATTCGCAACTCGGACGACACGTCCGTGACGAAGAAAAATGAAAGGAACGGCAACGTACGGAAAGAGTATTCGGACATTGGACTTATCCATCTCGGTACGTGTCTGATTCAGGTTATTCCAAGGGTTCGACAATGATGAGAGCCTGATTCACGGCTGCACTTTCCAGAATTTGTGAGATCCCGCTGGGCCATTGAATTTCGATACGAACCGGTGTCCGTCGGTCACCGATTCCGAAAATCAATGCAGGCTGCATTGTCGACGCGAAACTCGATCCTCCTACGACTTCCTGTGTCAGTCGCAAGTCATCGGACGTGACGACGACACGCGTCCCGATTCCGCGGCGATTGCTCGTACGGCCGGTGAACATCAATTTCAACCAGTTTCCACGATTCGATTCATTTCGCAATAACGCCATGTTTGAGTTCTGATGAACAATCGCAACATCCAGGTCTCCATCGTCGTCGTAATCTGCGGTCGCCAGACCTCGGCCCAGTAACTTTCGTTCGAAGTAGGGACCCGCGAACGGGCTGGAATCCAGCCACTTCGTCCCGTCAAACGAAAGCAGTTGAGCAGACATCTCGAAACCTTCGCCATCCGCCACATCGCGTCCGATATGCCCGTTGGCCGTGATGATCTCAGGATGTCCGTCCTGATTGAAATCCGCCATCGTGACACCCCAGCCGAGCTTGGGACGTGTCATTTCGACGGCCCCCGTAATGGCGGTGACATCCTGGAACCCGTGCACACCGCGATTGCGGTACAGCGTATTGTATTCTCCCGAAAAGCCGGTGATGTACAAATCCAGATTACCATCGCGATCGTAGTCACCCGTAGTCACACCCATACTGGCGTGGGCAGCCCCGATCGCATCAAAGGCGGCCCCCAGACGGAAGGCAGACTCTGTGAACTGAAATCGTCGCTGATTCATGAAAAGAAAATTCGCCGTCGTATCATTCGTCACGTAGATATCCGGCCATCCATCGTTGTCGAAGTCGGCTACCACGACACCCAGCGCCCGATTCAGTGGACCGTTTAATCCCGAGGTCCTGGAAACGGGGCGAAAAGTTCCGTCTCCCAGGTTTTCATAACATTCGTCGGCACTATCCCTGATGTCTCGTGGGTGACACGTCGCAGGTTTTCCGTCCTTCAGACATGGGATTGGTGAGAAGACATCGTAGACCACGTAATTGCAGACGTACAGATCCAGATCTCCATCGCGATCCAGATCAGCCCACGCCGCGCTCGTACTCCATTTCAAATCACTCGTACCTGATTCAGCAGCGACTTTTTGAAATGTGCCATCACCCTGATTTTCAAAAAGTTCGTCGGGGACCCCCTGAATGTTGGTGACAAAGATGTCATCAAATCCGTCGTTGTTGAAATCACCAATCGCGACACCCTGGCTGTATTCACGTTCAGTGATCCCCGCGAACGGAGTAACGTCTACGAACTGGTCATCCAAGTTTCGAAAAAGAGTGTCGTTAGGCCGATTTGGATCGGTCGGATTTCCACCTTGTGGAAAATATAACTCCCATTTTGAATCTCGGTCGTAGTCAATCCATCCACAGCCAGCACCGATCGATTCGACCATCAGGACTCGGCTATCCGTTCCATTCTGATAGACGTAGTTCAGCCCTGTATCGAGTGCAACGTCAGCAAATCGGGAATGAGTGATCGCCACAACCTCATGCGAAACGGAATGCTTCGGCCGGGGTTTGAACACAAACGTATTTGGTGGATTCTCGGAACTCGATTTATTTGCGGGTTCGCTCTTATGGCAACCGACAGCCAGAACAACTATCACCAGCAGGAAATCGACGAGCCTTACGAAGTGAACTTGGCTCAAATTTTGCCCCCCTCAAAAAAACCATCCACGACAAAAGTCGTGGATGGTATGAGGTAGAATTCGAAAACAACGTCGGTTTAGAATTCGCCAAGTACTTCGCTACCAGCACGGGTCGCGATTCCATAGCGAATCTGGTGAGCAATGTTTTCGCTGATGAACTTGACCGTTCCGTCACACATCACAGCGTGAGCCCCACCAACATGGTTACTGCTCCAGCCATGGCAGCGTGGTTCGCCCTGTCCACCTTGTGATAGGTGGTACTGTCGGTCGTTGATCGGATTACGCATGTTACCGAGAGCACCCAATGGACTCATCCAGGCCGAATCCCAGGTGTAGCTGTAGTTGAATGGATTGCCGCCAGCCCAGTGCATGTCTTCAAAGACCATGACCGTGTTGGAAGTACCATCCGTAATATCACGCAACTTTGAAGCTCCGCGATAGTTGAAAACTCCGTTGGAGTAGGAGATATCGTTATCGCTATCCCCGTCCATCCATGGCGTACCAGGATTTGACCCTGCTGCGGGAATTCCGGGGAAATTTGGAACTGCTCCACAGTCTTTCCAACCACCCCAAACGTGCCCCAGATTCCCGGTATAGTCAGTTCCAGCTGCGTTTGGACCACCACCGTTACCGCTACCGTATCCCTGATTTTGATTCTGGCGAACAGCAGGCTGAGGGTTTGAAGGACAGAGGAACGCATTGATGACAGTGAGTCGCAGTTGCTGATTCGTCACGCCATTTACCGATACCGTCCCATTGTTTCCACCGGTGTCGCTGAAGTTGTATCGATTGAATAGTGGTGACTGATCTATAAATGGCAACGAAGCGACGAGCCACGAGGTCGGCCCGTTTTCGCCACCACCGGGGCCCCAGGCGCAGTCATAATTCTGGGGGAGTTGGCCATGGACATCGGCATAGTTGTGGCATGCTAGCCCTAACTGCTTCAGATTGTTCTTGCATTGTGTCCGTCGCGCGGCTTCACGTGCTTGTTGGACAGCCGGAAGGAGAAGAGCAATCAAGACCGCAATGATCGCGATGACGACCAGCAGCTCAATCAGCGTGAACGCTGCCCTGCGAGGTGGGGGACGACGAAACTGACTCATGATTCCAGGCTCCTTGAACGAATAAAGACAAAACCGCTTAATTGCGGACATCCGAACAAAGATGTCCGTTACGGAGAATATCGGGGATTGGCAAAAAATTCAACAAAAATTTTCATAACATGATCTTAAGACGCCTTCGCAGCGCTTCTGACACGGCATGATCGCCACACGCAGCGGCGTACTGTCGTATTTTTTCCAACTGAATATCGCTTACGGCTGCCGCGTCTTTCAGCTTCTGAAGTTCCAGTCGCAATTGCCGTCCTGTCGCCGCAATGTTTTGTGCGGATTCGGCTTCCGTCAGTCTTCCCCTTCTTCTCAGGACATCTGCTAATTCATGCCAGAC
>CAIWEX010000666.1 GCA_903911795.1 uncultured Schlesneria sp. | reverse complement strand
TGAGGCCGCTACCTATTTATCGATCTTGAGAGATGCGATTTGCAACCCAGGCACTCCGCCGTCCCACGAACTGGTTGTGGTATTTCCTTCGCGATATCGCGAGTCGATCAAGGCTGCCATCGAGAATTGAGACCAGTCGGATTGCTGGAATTCGCCAAAACGAATAGTCTGCCCGTGAATTCCGTTCCTGTTGAAAGGCCCCAATGAGCACCGCCCCGTTTGTACGCCTGCACCCTGAAGACAATATCGCCGTTGCCGCTCGTAAAGTTCCCGAAGCAACTTCCTTTTCCTTCACTGGGACAACGGAACTTTCGACCGTAGAACCGATTGACATGGGGCACAAGGTCGCGCTCCGCACGATCGATGCGGGTCAACCAATCAAGAAATTCGGGCAGACGATCGGATTCGCATCTGCACCAATTTCCGCAGGATCCTGGGTTCATGTGCATAACGTCACTGCAGGTGAGTTGAGCCTCGACTACGCGTTCTGTTCCGAAATCCCAGCTCCCCCGACACCGATTGAGGGCCGGACATTCATGGGATATCGACGACCAGACGGTCGGGCGGCGACTCGTAATTACATCGGGATCATCAGCACGGTCAATTGCTCGGCCACCGCTTCAAAGTACGCGGCACAGAAGTTCGACACGGCACTGCTGGAGCAGTTTCCCAACGTCGACGGTGTTGTCCCTCTCGTTCATAAAGGGGGATGTGCGTTCCAGTTTGGGGGTGAAGACCATAAGCAGTTGACGCGAACGCTTTCAGGCTTCGCACGCCATCCCAATATTGCGGCGTACATCGTCCTGGGACTCGGCTGCGAGACGGCACAGGCTTCGTTCTTAATGGAAAACGGCGGGCTGATCCAACTGGGCGGTTCTTCCCAGCTTCCGACGAAAGCGCCACTGGTCATGAATATCCAAGAGCAGGGTGGGGTCGCGAAAACGGTCAATCGCACCGTCGCCGCGATTCGTGAACTGCTACCGGAAGTGAACAAGGTTCAGCGAGTTCCCATTCCCGTCAGCGAAATCATGCTTGGTTTGGAATGTGGCGGAAGCGACGGAAACAGCGGGACCACCGCCAATCCGGCTCTGGGCTATTGCAGCGATCTGCTGGTTGCTCATGGTGGAACAGCAATCCTGAGCGAAGTGACCGAAATCTACGGTGGTGAGCATCTGCTGACGCGCCGTTCCGTCTCACGCGACGTTGGTGAGGCATTGCTGGAGCGAATTCGCTGGTGGATCGAATACACCGCGAAGTTCGGCGAGCGGATCGACATCAATCCTTCCGTTGGCAATAAAAAGGGGGGATTGACGACGATTTACGAAAAATCCCTCGGAGCGATCGCCAAGGGGGGGACGACAGCGCTGCGTGCCGTCTACAAGTACGCCGAGCCAGTGACGGAAAAGGGCTTCGTCGTCATGGACACTCCCGGATACGATCCAGCATCTGTAACTGGAATGGTGGCCGGCGGCGCCAATGTCTGCTGCTTCACCACTGGTCGCGGAAGCTGTTTTGGCTGTAAGCCCGTGCCAACGATCAAGATTGCCACGAATTCGCCGATGTACAACCGAATGGTGGATGACATGGATATCAACGCCGGCCGGATCCTCGACGGTGCGACGATTGAAGAAGTCGGCCGCGAAATCTTCGACGAAGTCGTTGCCGTGGCAAGCGGAAAACAGACCAAAAGCGAAGCTCAAGGAATCGGCGACGAAGAATTCTGCCCTTGGACGTACGGCCCGATTACGTGATGCCATCAGGCAGGAAACAAGATGACAACGCCGATCGCCTACTTGAACGGACGATTCGTCCCGATCGACGAAGCACAGCTTCATGTTTTCGATCTGGGGATCGTTGGTGGCACGTCGGTCACGGAAATGTTGCGGACATTTCGCCACATTCCGTTCCGACTGGATGATCATCTGGATCGGCTGGCGTTGTCGCTTCAGCGAGTTGGAATCGACCCGGGATTGGCATGGAGCGATTTTCGCGAGATTTCGGATCAGGTCGTCAGTACCAACGCCCACCTGATTCCTGACCATCAGGATCTCGGTCTGATCTTATTCGTCACTGCGGGGCTGAATCCGACATATGTCGGCCGTGGTGGAACAGGTCAACCGACGGTTTGTGTCCACACGTTTCCATTGCCGTTCGAACTGTGGGCAGAGACTTACGATTCCGGATTACATCTGGTGACGGTTTCGACGCGAAGCATTCCAGACAATGTCATCGATTCGCGGATCAAACATCGCAGCCGGTTACATTGGCACCTGGCAGGCCGAGAAGCATGTCAGATCGATCGACACGCGATGGCGATTCTGACCGACGACACTGGCAATCTGACCGAGACGGCAACGGGAAACCTTTGCCTTGTCGAAGGAAATCGGATCATCACGCCACCAACACATGTCTTGGAAGGGGTGAGTCGTAACTACGTTGCCGAGCTGGCAACAGGGCTGGGTTACGAGTTCATTTACGCGGAAATAACTCCAGATGATTTGTCTCGTGCAGCCGAGGCGTTCCTGACATCGACCCCGCATTGTCTGCTGCCAGTAACGCACTTCAATCGGCTGCCGATCGGTACTGGTCGACCAGGACCGGCTTTTCAGCAATTCATTGCCACCTGGGGTGCCAATGTTGGCATCAACATCATCGAACAGATGAAAACCGGTGCCGCAGAACGTGCATTGCGCTAATTGAACTGCTGGGGCGTCTCTGAGATATCAGCCACCAGATGTGAGTCCTTGGAAATCACTTCGCCTCATAGCCGTGCCACATCCAGACCAGTGTGTCGGCCAGTGTTTGTTCAAACACTTTTCCATCGCAGTGTCTTGAGTTGCGACTGAAAACATAGCGGTAATCGTAGCCCTTGGCCTTCAGCGCTGCTGCAGTCCGTTCATTGGCCATCACCCAGTTGTGATAGGTTTCTTCCGGGTCTTTCGCGCGAATGTCGAATTCGGACACGTGCGTGAAAATTCGGAGCGGCTTTTTGTCGCTGGTTTCGATTAATTTCTTACCTGAGTGATATTCCCAAGCGCCGAGGGGATACTCTTTTTCTTCGGGAGCATCGTCGTCCTGCTGGTCCACGAACGTGCCTGAATAGGTAATCAGTCGACGAAACAGATCGGGACGAAACCAGCCCATCGTCAACGCTGCAGCACCACCAGAACTGCACCCCATCGTCGCTTTTCCCCACGGATCGTCCGTGAACGCAATTTTCGGATAGGCAGCCTTGATCTCTGCATTTGTGAGCACTGCTGGCAGAACTTCATCATTGATGAATCGGGCGAACCGGTCTGACATCGTGTCATATTCGAGGCCTCGCTGACTTCCCTTACCGTCATCGCCCCCATTCTCCACGGCGATGACAATAAACGCGGGCAGCTTGCGGTCCGGGTTCTTTGAAATTGTGAGGTTATCCAAGGCATTACTTACAAGTTTCAAATGACTCGGCCCATCAAACGTCAAGAGGATCGGCGCTTTCGTACCGTCCTGATAGGCCGCTGGTATGTAAACAAAGATCTTCCGCTGCTTGCGGACAGGCTTCTTTGGATCGAGTGTCGAATCGTCGCCGCGAAAGATCTTGCTGTCCGCCAATTTCATCGAGAATTCGAACGATTTCCCTTTCGGGTTACCCTTGTCTGTCAGATCAGGGTCGATTTTGTAGTCTGGACCGATGGTGAAATTGCCATTTCCTGCTGTGGCGGGCTTCTCTTCACTAAATACAGGACTGGCAGCAACGGCAACAGCCAACAGACAATAGACGACTCGAGCGAAAATCTGCGACTGCAACATGGCTGGGTTCTCAGTGAGGTGGCTGACTGTTCGACGGCAGGACAGGATGGTTTCTCATCTGACCGATATCGAGATGTGATAGTTTCGACAGACTGGAAACAGGTTATCCGAGAGGCAAAAAGAGCAGGGCCGAATTCGCTCCAACTCTGCTCGTATTTGCCCCCATGATCGATGCCGTGGCATCGCGTCACAAAATACGGCGTTACAGAATACCAGACGATTTGACGTTGATCCCTTTCAGCATCATCTTCAATTCTTCCACGTTGGGGCTGATTTCGAAGGCTTCAGCTCGGCTGACGAATTCCTTCGTGATGAAGTGATACAGGCTGTCGTTGAACTGCTGCATCCCTTCTGACTTGCCGATTCGAATGGCCGCTGGCAGCTTTTCGTCCGTGTGTTCCAGAATCAGCTTCCGGATCACACCGTTGAAAATCATGATTTCGCAAATCGGAACTCGCTTGGGCTTGTCCAGGATCGTTGGCAGCAGCTTCTGGGCAACGATGGCTTTCATGTTGAAGCCCATCGAAGATCGCAATGCGTTGTGCATACTCTGTGGAAACAAGTCGAGAATACGACCGATCGTGGACGGGGCCGACGAAGCATGGATCGTTCCGTAAACAAGGTGGCCCGTTTCAGCGGCGTGCATCGCTGTTTCGAACGTTTCGCGGTCACGCATTTCGCCCACCAGCATGATGTCGGGGTCTTGACGCACAGCATGCTTCATGGCCGTATGGAAGTCCGACACATCCGGCCCGATTTCTCTCTGGTTGATCAGCGATTTGTCGGTCACATACACGAATTCGACGGGATCTTCGATCGTGAGAATGTGCTTTGAGAAGTTGTGATTGATCCAGTCGAGCATCGAAGCGATTGTCGTCGATTTTCCCGAACCGGTCACGCCTGCCAGCAGCACCATCCCCTGATCGTACTTGCAAAGGTCTTCCATAATCGGGGGCAGATACAGCCCTTCGAAGTTGGGGATGCTGCGTTCGATTTTACGCGAAACCATCCCCATCTTGCCGGTTTGAATGAACAGGTTCACGCGGAATCGCCAGAGTTCTCCCTTGTGCTCGACGACGTGTGCATAGTCTGCACCACCGGTCAGAAAGAAGATTTCGGTGTTGCGCTCGTCCATCATCGGCATGCACCACTCCTTCATCTGTTCTTCAGTGATGGGTGGCATGTCGAGATCTTTGAGCGCTCCTTTCACGCGCAGGATGGCAGGTTTGTTAACTTGCAGGTGCAAGTCGGAACCGCCGATTTCAATCATTGCCCGGAAAAGTTTGTTGATCGGCAAGTCGTTCCGAAAGGCTGTTCCCAGCCGAATGGTGGACTTGGCCATTGATGTCGGTGTGCTGCCTCCGCCGCCCATATCTCACCCCTGCAAGTGCAAAACGAGAAAACTGAATTTCAAAATCATCGGACAGATTTGATGGTCGATGAGTGTTGGCGAAATGATACCGATCTCAACCCCATCGCCGCCAGAGTTCCGCATTGTGCCGGATTGCAATCGGCGCTGTGATTGGAGCGAACCACGACTAACTGGCACGTCGTTGCCATTTATCCGACTTCACGGAAGAGCCCGAAATCTTCGATGTCACCATCTTTTCTCTGGGAAATTCAGTCCAATAGCTCTTTTCGCACGTTTAACGGGTCGAAATACCCTGGAAAACAATCCCGTGCT
>CAIWEX010000665.1 GCA_903911795.1 uncultured Schlesneria sp. | reverse complement strand
GGATGGCTCGCGAGTCCCTTTTGATCGGGAAAAGATTCGTTCAGGCCTGGAAAAGTCCTGTTACAAGCGACCGATCAGCGACGATGCCATCGAACGGATCATCTCGGACATCGAAGCTTCGCTGTATGAACAGTTCGAACGAGAAGTTCCGTCGCGCGAGATCGGCGAAAAAGTGATGGAGTCACTCCGTCGCATCGATCACGTGGCGTTCGTCCGATTCGCATCGGTTTATCGCGAATTCCAGGATGTGAATGACTTTGTCGAAGAGCTGGCACCGATTCTGCGAGAAGATCGCCTGCGCTGAGGTCCAACTTCGAAATCGGTCAAATCCGGAAGAAGATTCGCTGGCGATACAGCCACCAGACAAACAGCCAAAATACCAGCAGGACAAGATTGGCCTTTACCAGTGGTTCGTACGCCATCCCGCAGAACTGAAACAGATTCTGACCAAAATGACGCTGTAACGAATCTGCGGTCCAGTTGCGCAACAATTGCGACATCACATACAGCGCGATGGAATTCATCCCCGCCACGGTCAGCGGGTATGCCCAGCGTTTCAGCCCGGCGACATCGATCACGGCATAAAAGCCTGAAAGCATCAGCAGCGTCAGTCCCGTGCTGTATAGAGTCCAACTGGGTGTCCAGATCCGCTTGACGAGGGGGCAGACTCCGAGCCATCCCAACGCGGCCCCGACGACAAACAGGACAGCGCCACTGATGACGAGTCCTCCCAGAGTTCTGAGTCGATCTTTTGATTCACGAATCCATTCACCTGCCATCAGGCCAAACAACATCGTCACGAGCGACGGAACAAAGTTGAGGGTCTGATATCCCCCCTTGTTTGCAATGAATTCGTCAGGCCGGGGAAACAGATTCAGGAACCAGAGGTCAAAGGTGGCCGCGATATTCGCACATTTCTGCCAGTGAGCCTCGAACCCTGAAAGAAACGGCCAGTCGCTAGTCACACCAACTTTTGCGAAATCAAAATCAGGTCCGGGAAGCGGCGTGAATGCGAACAGTGCCCAATACGCGACGAGAATCACGGCTGCAACAGTCATTTGCACGACCCGTCCGCGGTTCCAGAGGAGAAACAGAAACATGTATCCCAGTCCGATCTGGGACAAGACGTTCATGAACGTAAAGTTCGTCATCTTCTCACTGGATGACAGAAATATCCCCAGCAGAACCAGTACAACGGATCGGACGAGTGCATGACCGAACAGGCGCAAAAAGGAATCCCCGTGCTCCAGCCGCCGGGCATACGAATATGGAAGTGAAACACCGACCATGAACATGAACGACGGCTGGATCAAGTCCCAGAATGCACAACCCACCCAGGGGACATGATCGAACTGGTATTTTAGCGACTGCCAGACAGGGCTGTCCGGGAAATTTTTCGCAGTCGCAGCGATTCCGAATCCATTGGCAGCCAGACAGACCATCACGAAGCCACGATAAGCGTCGAGCGAACCGAGTCGCGATGATGCCGTTCGTTCCAATGCCACTGGATTCAATTGCGATCCCATGATTGCCTCGTGTGAATGTCACAATGCTTCAGAACGCGGATCGCGTCCGGTTTGAATTTACCCCGCCAGGCGCTGGTGCACTGACTTTATTCATCAGTCATCAATATGCGGTTCTCTCGTCGTGATGTCTATTGCGACACGCCTTCAATCCCTCGGTATCACGACCGATGGATCAGGCCAGAGCGTCAGGGGCCACGGAGAAACCATTACCAGACGCTCAACAGCCAGGAAGTTCGGAACGAATACCAACGCGTCACTTGCCCCGAGTTCGCTGAGATCCAGATCACCCTGATGTCGCCATTCGCGTTCGACCGACCAGTCGATTTCCTGTCGGTCCGACGCAGAATCAATGTTCGCAGGATGATTTCGTTGAAAGAACGGACGATCAGCGTCCGTTAACTCATCCCATAATTGCTCGTCTCCGTAAATGACAGGGCGCGCTCCGCGGTCAATCAGCCATTGCTTTCGCAGGCAAAGCCCGAATGGTTCGAAGTCCCAACGTGTTCGATGAGTCCGGAACTGGCGAAGCTGTGGCAGTTCGAGAAGTGGTACTTCGGTCAAACAGACCATCGGATACTCGCCCCGAATCGTTCGGTTCCCCGCAACTAATTTCCGCTGAGTGATAATTCGGGTCAGCGTTGCGACAGCGGAATGATCGGCTGAGTCCTGTCCTTCGAGCAGTGATTCGACGTACTCGGCGTGCGATTCACCAGGCCACGGACCAGCGCACGCTCGCGTGGTGTGTGATAAGAACGACCATTCTTCGACCGAGGGAAACGGAACGATTTCAATGACATTGGGAGGTTGTGGTCTGCTTGACGCGACCTGCGGAGGTGGCTCAATCTGTGGCGGAACCCACAAGACAGCACCCTGGCTGATCAAATCTTCGCGGACTGCTCGTGGTTGTAGGCCCTCCAGATCGATCAGTTCGACTGTCCCGCCTGCGTTAAGCCGCTCGCGCAGGACTCGATGAATATTTCCGTTGGTGCGAGTCCCCAGGACCAGGACAGTATTCGCCGACTGCACGAGTGTTCGATCTCGACTCGGAACCGCGGTTACGTCACCCGGCATGTCAGTTGCCGGTTCGGGGGTGACAATTTCATTGGGGACCCCGGCTCGTTCTGCAGCGCGGCGAACAAAATCAAATCCGGCAGTTCCTTCAACAAGAACCAGCAGGTTACCTTGCTCTTTCACTCGCTGAATGGCGGCTCGCAAGCCAATCAACCACGTTGAGTGCGGGTCGATCAACCGCGGCAATCGAGACATCACGATGGCGGTACGTCTGAGGTGGCTCATGCGAACGTTTCCGGATCACGGAACAACACATGCAACTGAGCAGCCGTTCAATGGATTCGCGTTGTCAATTGCGGAGCCGCCTGCGCACCGAAACTTAGAGCGCATCCCGTTTAAGTGGGCATCCCGCGGGCATCAAACTTCAGAGTCTCACCCGTGTTTCGACGCGACACGGAAGTGCGACCCGCACTAACCGGCAGACTGTTCCAGCGTCCCCATTCTCTTGCCGTTGATCGGATTCAGTCGCTCGACTTCGATGATTTTCCATTCTCCCTTTTCACGCTCCAAGGTCAAAATCAGTCGAGCAGGCTGATATCCAACATCGCCAGCATCACGAATTCTGACCGTAGCATTCGCACGAAAATGAACAGTGGCACGTTGGCCTTCGTTGAGAAGACGGGTACTGAAATCACTCAATCGCAGATCGGACTGGATCGTGATGAGCTGCCCCGCCTCTTCAAAAAGTGTCTTTAGATCTTCCCGGGTATCGGAAACGTAACCGCGAATATCCTTCTTGTCGCGAAAATCATAACAGAGTTGTTCGACCCGAAGCTGCACTCGCTCGCCTTCTGTAATGATGGATCGTTCCAGCGGATAGAGGACAAAACAGAGTCCGATGAATCCCAGAGCGATCACCAGATGCAACCCGCGCCGATTGGAATTCCACATTCCGAGGAAGACAAGTGCAATCAACGCGGAAATGACAATGGGAGGCCAGGGATTTTCAGTGAACCACACGGTAAGGAACCTCCATTTTCAATCATTCACGGCATGCCGTTGTGTGCTACCGAATCATTTTCGGCAGCGTTTGGCATTCGGGCTAGAACAATGACGCCTTTGATCCTTCTGAATCACCCTCGTCATCCTCGGCGGCCGCTCCACGCGAAGTCGCTGATTCGACGCTTGGCTTGAATGTGGCCGTCGTATCAAACGGTGCCGTATCTGGTGCCGCTTCACCGTTGAATCGCGTCAGGACTTCCACCTTGGCCTCAGCGGATTCCAGAATTGAATAACAGGTCCGCAGCAGCCCGATCCCTTTTTCGAATCGCTCCAGCGAGCTTTCCAGACCCAATGATCCATCTTCGAGATCCGCAACAATCGACTGTAATTCTGACAGCGATTGCTCGAACGAAACAGCAGGCTCAGATTCCGACGGTTTACGCTTTGCCATCAACCCATTCTCACGTGTGAAATCTCGACGAAATTTGCATCCCATTGACGACGCGCACACTAAACAGCCGAATCGTCAATTGCAAGGTAGCTGTCAGCAGTCAGCTTTCAGCGATCAGTGAGTATACCAAAATGCCGGACTTGAATGAGCCCCCGCGATCCATCGAAGGACTGCGATGTGGATCATCGTCAGTACCACTTTCGTTTGTCGACCAAGGTGGCCGGTGGCAAGCCACGTATGAATAAGCGAATGTTTTCGAGAAGGGTTTCCAGATGACGTTCTGGCACGCGCGTCGATGCGGCAGCAACGTGAGGGGTGATGATGACGTTGGGCATCCGCCACAGCGGGTGATCACTCGGTAGAGGTTCGACTTCACAGACATCCAGGGCGGCGCCGGCAATTTCTTTTTCCTGGAGGGACAGTACAAGATCTGCGAGGTCGACAATCGCGCCCCGTCCGATATTGATCAGGATTCCCGTCCGCTTCATCTGCTGGATGACAGACCGGCGAAACAACTTTTCCGTTTCGGGAGTATGCGGAGCCGCAATCACGACGTAATCGGATTCCGCCAGCAGTTCGTGCAGACGACTGACGGGCCAGACATCGTCGAGTGTTCCGGGAACCGAGCGGTGCACCGGATCAACTCCACGAAGGTTCATTCCGAATGCTGCGGCACGACGCAAAATCTCTGCCCCAATCGCTCCAACGCCGACGACACCCAGTGTTAAATCCGACAGATGCTGATGTGCGCGGTCGATCGGGGTCACCGTTCCGGGCGCATTGACGAAATTCGTCACGTACGACGAGTCGCCCACGGGAGACCAGAGGCCTTCCTGCTGCTGTCGAATGTAGATGTGCAGATTGCGGGCAAAACAGAGCACCATCCCCATCACGTGATCGGCAATCACATCTGAGAACAGGCCTCGCATGTTGCTGAGTTGACAGGGATGTTCGACGAGTTCCGGAAACAAATAGTGTTCAAGACTGGCAGTCGGCGACTGGACCCAGCGAAGTTGTTTTGCATGTGAAAGAAGAGCCGGAGTCAGCTTGCCGAAGAAGGCATCGGCATCAACAACTTCCCGAAGTGCGCCTGCAGGATCATTGACGTTGGCAACAACCAGATCAGGCGACAATTGACCAATGCGATCGAGTCTGGCTTGATCAACAGCCGGATGGATTAACAGTTTCATGCTGTGGTTCTCGAAAAAAAGTCAAGTACGTTTGTGCGTTGAACACAACATTTGATCAAGAGATCACCAGTTGCGTCGTGTTGTCAGCCATCGATTTGGATACGTGTCAATGACATGCGCAAACACGATCTGTCAAGAGATGCAAGACCTTCGTTTCCCAGATTCGCGAAGTCTCATTTTTCTGCTTGCTCTCGTTATGGTCTCTCGGCAGAATGTCGCCCCATGAGTCGGTTCTGGTTAACCGATACACATCCGAACGAACATATGTCATGAGGGCGCGCGATGCGAGTTTATACGCGTGGTGTCGAACAAGGTTTGGTGATTGGCGAGAACGTGCAGGTCAATGTTCTGGAGGTCCAGGACGACTGTGTGCGATTGGCAATCATTGATCCTGATGCCTCGCCAACTTACCGCGAAGAAGTTTTGTATCTTCCGTCGCATCCTTCAAAACGACAGTCGACCAGTGCTGTTTCCGTGTTTGATTCGTATGATGACATGACCTTTGAAGACGAAGATTCTCGTCTGATTCCAATGGCCTGATTCGATCTGCGGACCGAGTCGGTCGCCGTGTGATGATGCCTGGGAGACCGCTGATGGAATCCATACCGATTTCAAAAACGGTCGACATTACCGAATCTGCCAATCCGGTTGATCTCGAAGATGTTGTCGGCCAATCGGGTTCTGACAGTCCCCTCGCAGGGAACAGTCCCGCAGCCACAGGCCCGTCCACAGTTGCACCTCGCCGATCCGCCGACGATCCCTATACTGCTCGGCAGATTGAAGGGTTCGGTTTGCGAGCGGATCGATTGCCAAGACATGTGGCAATCATCATGGATGGTAACGGCCGCTGGGCGCAGTCGCGCGGGTTGCCACGGATCGAAGGACATCGGCGCGGTGTGTCCACCGTACGTAATGTCGTTGAGCAATGCTCACGACTGGGCTTGGACCAACTGACACTGTATTGCTTCAGCAGTGAAAACTGGAAACGACCTCCACTGGAATTGAAGCTGCTGATGCAGTTGCTGGAACAGTACCTGGTCGAAGAACGATCAGAGATCATCCGCCAGAACTTGCGGTTTGCGGTGATCGGTCGACGCGATGGCCTGGGGGAAGGGGTGTTGCGTGAGATCGCCCGGACCTCCGAAGTCAGTCGCGACAACACCGGAATGCGTTTGTGCCTGGCCGTGAACTATGGCAGTCGTGGCGAATTGGTCGATGCCGCTCGTGCCATTGCCGAAAAAGTCGCTGCCGGGACATTGGCGGCAGATCAGATCGACGAAGAGATCTTCGCACAGCATTTGTATACGGCCGGGATGTCCGATCCCGATCTCGTTTTGCGAACGGCGGGCGAGATGCGGATCAGCAATTACCTGCTGTGGCAGATCAGTTATGCCGAATTGTGGGTAACCGAAAGGTGCTGGCCCGAGTTTTCGATCGATGACCTGCATCAGTCGTTTCGAGATTTTGCGGCTCGAGACCGGCGGTTTGGTGGCTTATCGAGTTGAAAGTCGACAGACTAGTGGTGATCGCGAGGGTCTTGGATCGGGGTATGGGAGCATTGTTCGTGTGGGATTCACACGATCGCCGTCTCTCGGCACTGACAAATCTACTTTGACGTTTTCGACAACACTATGCTTTTGTGGCGACTTGCAGTTTCGGCGGTGCTGATTCCGTCGTTCTTCGGCCTGTTCTGGCTGGACGCGCGGCTGGGTGAATCTGCGCCGATATTGCTGGTGCTTGTGATCGTCCTGGCGATGCGCGGCGCAGGTGAAATGGTCGATCTGCTCTGGACCCGTTCATTCACCCCCAATCGAATTATCGTCACCGCATCCTGTGTGCTGGTCGCAGCGGCCGCCTGGTGGGGACGATTTGGACATATGCCGATCAAGATCCCATCGGACGATAATACCCTCGCGCAGGTCATGCTTGCCTATTCCCTGACGATCCTGGGAATGTTCCTGCTGGCGACCTATCGGTATCGCGAGCCAGGTGCGAGTATGGAAACGCTCGGCTGTGAACTCCTGATCATCAGTTACATCGGAGTCCTGCTGGGGGTTGCGAGTCAACTGCGATGGGTCGCCGGGGCCGATGCGGGCTACCTGGTCATTGGATCGCTGCTGGTCGTCGTCAAAGGGGGCGACGTCGGTGCGTATTTCTTCGGCCGACTGTTCGGGAAGCGAAAGATGGTTCCGCATCTGTCACCCGGTAAGACCTGGGCAGGAGCCGTCGGTGCCCTCGTCGGATCCGCAGCGAGTGCCGTCGCCTGGCTGCAGTTTGCCACTCCGTTGTTCTCACCAGACCGCAGTCAGCCCTGGGCACCGCCATTCTGGATCGCATCGGCTTTCTACGGATTGATCCTGGGGGTCACCGGATTGATTGGTGATCTGTGCGAATCGTTGATCAAGCGGGATGTGGGAAAGAAGGACTCCGCGCGTCTGTTACCAGGATTCGGCGGACTACTCGACTTGATGGATAGCGTGTTGTATGCCGGACCCGTGGCGTACCTGCTGTGGAAGGCACTTCCTCTGGTGACTTGGCACGTCGCCCGAATGTCGTAGGGCGGATTGAAGCCGATAGGAATTATGCGAAGAATGTGAATCATGTGAACGATGCCACCTGGCAATTCAGGATCATAAATCCCATTCTTCCCATCATTCCCATGACGATCGGCGATCCACGCACCATACCACTACCTGGGCCACCGTCGCCAACTATTCCCCTTCAGGCCATTTCGCCCCTTGATCGATCCAGGCTCGTAACAGGCCGATTTGATCATCGGACAGCTTGTCCCCTTCAGGGGGCATGACCACATCAGGATCTAGTCCTGCCACGTACTTGATCAACAGGCTTTCGGCGCTCTTCCCGGCGACAAATGCCGGGCCTCCGTCACCACCATTCAATGCATCGTCCCGACGATCCAGTCGCAACCCGGATTCCTTCTTCGATGCGCCGTGGCACTTGTAACAGGTGTCACGAAAAAGCGGCTTAATGTCTTTTGCAAAGTCGACGGCACGTTTTGCAGGCGCGGGAAGCGGACGCGACTCGTCTGCAGAACCTGCGGCCATGAATATGGTAACAGCGGCACAAATCACAAGGAAAATTGTCGCGGTCGGTCGCAAACCAATGGTCATTACAAGTCTCCCAATCATTCGATTGAAGGCCTTGTCGCCGATGAACGGCTCAAGATCGCCAACAGAATTCAAACAGTCTTTTCGTCAATGGTGGGGAATATCATCACGGTTTCGGATGAACATCTGATTTCCGCTGATAGACCACCTGGCCATCCAGATAGGTCGTCTCAACCTTCACCTTATGGATTTCATGTCGAGGAACGTCAAAAAGGTTGCGATCAAGCACAATCAGGTCGGCCGCCTTGCCGACTTCGATCGAACCGGTTTCAGACTCTTGAAAATTGACATACGCGCCGTTGATTGTATAGGCCGCAATCATGAGTGGCAGGTCAACCACCTCCTCAGGAATCCAGGGAGTTCCCGGTCCCTCCTGCAGACCTCGACGCGTGACCGCGACCTGAATTGCGTCGAGTGGATTCATGGTTGTCACGGACCAGTCGCTCCCGCCCACCACGATCGCCCCCGTATTGGCAACGGTACGAATCGGATAGAGCCACCTCGACCGGTCCGGGCCGAGAATCGGTTCCGTCATTTTTACGATGTAGTCATCAGCACAGGCCCAGAAGGGCTGAAAATTGGCGACGACGTTGAGTTTTTGAAATCGCGCCAGATCTGAGGGATGGAACAATTGGATATGTGCCATGTGGTGCCGCGAGTCTCGACTTCCGTTGCGGGCTCGAGCAAATTCCAAGGCATCGAAGGAACATTGAACGGCGCGATCACCGATGGCATGTATATGGATCTGGAAGCCGAGTCGATCCAGTTCTGCGGCAAGTGGCTTCAGCACTTCCGGTTCAAAGTTCAGCCATCCCCGATCATCGCCGCCCAGATACGGTTCCAACAGTGATGCCGTGCGAGATTCAATCACACCATCCAGAAAGATCTTTGCGGAAATGGCTCGCAGTCGCTTCCCCTGATACTTCTTTCGCCAATCAACGAACTGTGCCATCTGAGATTCATATTTTGCGGGGTCCACTCGCATTGATGCGACGGCCCGGAGAGTCAACTTGTTTGATCGATCTAATTCGCCCAGTGCTTCTAGATGCCGATCACGTGCGGCGGCTTCTTGGACCGAAGTGATCCCGAAGCTGTTGGCAAGTTCCATCCCACGGCGCAGCCCGGCGACGTTTTCGTCGTGGGTGTAGGGTGGAATCTTGTTAACCACCAGTTGCGAGGCGGCTTCACGAAGTGTGCCGGTGGGCTCACCCGTTTTCGGATCGCGTTCGATCCGACCACGCGGAGGGTCTGGTGTGTCTTTGGTGATTCCAGCAATTTGCAGTGCCCGCGTATTGGCCCAACTGGAATGTCCATCAAACGCATCAAGGATGACCGGACGGTCGGCGACGATCGCATCGAGCAATTCCTTACGCGGATTCCCGTATTCCAGCGTCAGCGGCCAGCCACCGCCACGAAGCCACTTCTTGTCAGGATTCTTATCCGCATATTGCCGGAGTGCATTCTGGATCTGTTCCAGCGTTGTCATGCCGTTGATATCACATTCAGCCAACTCAATTCCGCCGCCAATCAGATGGACATGCGAATCGTGAAAGCCCGGCAGTAGCATTCTGCCCTGCAGATCGATGGTCCGAGTCTTCGGTCCGATGAGCGGTGCGACGCCAGCCTTCGTACCGACATAAACGATCCGTCCCTCACGAACGGCCACCGCTTCGGCCCAACTGCGGATCACATCAACGGTGTAAATGGCGCCGTTTTGAAAAACGAGTTCTGCCGGCCCCTTGCCACCGGGAACCTCACCCTGCGCATGAACTGCACAAGCAGAGAGTGTCATCAACCACGCCGCAATCACAGTCATGTTTTTCATGCGTCTGAGCAAAGGTTTCTCTTTGCGGTCCTTTCTTAAAGCGGTCAGGGATCAGCGGTCAGGGATCCCTTCGAACAGACTGCTGCCGATGCGTACGATTGTGGCACCTTCTTCGATGGCGATTTCAAAATCACCACTCATTCCCATCGACAAGTCGGGCAACGAACGTGTTCCGCCCGATTCCATTGCCAGGCGGTCTCGCAACACGCGTAATTCGCGAAACACTCGGCGAACGTTGGGCAGATCCTCGGAATGCGGTGCCATCGTCATCAATCCGTCAATCTCGACTGATTCCAAGAGGCAAATCGTGGGCCATTCTGCCAGAAGATCTGCAGCAGCAAAACCGTCCTTGGAAGCCTCACCCGACACATTGACTTCCAGCAATAGTCGCGGTCGGACGCCAAGTTTCCGAGCACTGCTGTTCAGCGATTCCAGCAAACGCACTGAATCGATGGAATGAATCTGTGAGACCGCGGGTAAGACCATCTCGATTTTGTTGCGTTGCAGATGACCGATCAGATGCCAACGAACGGACTGCGGTAACTGTTCCGAGCGAGAGACCAACTGCTGCGGGCGACTTTCACCAAGCTCCGTAACTCCCAACCTCACCAGTTCCCGAACCGATTCGATCTCCGCATACTTGGTGACAGCCACCATCGTGACATCCTGCGCATCGCGCCCGACGCGCGCACAGGCAACCGCGATCCGCTCACGGATTCGGCGAATGTTTGCGGTCAAAATATCCGTCACGTTTGAACTCATGAAGGCTAATTCTGCCAAGTCGCGGAGCAGCTTTCAGCGATCAGCGGTCAGCGGTCAGCAAAAAAACGAAAAATGTCATTCGCAACTCATTCCTGAAAGCTGATCGCTGATTGCTGTCCAAAGCTTCCCGTTCGCTCCCCCCCATCGACGAACTCCGATATACTCGGCTTCGGTTCCCGTGTAAGGAGTGACGACGGGATTGGCGAGATCGACAACGCGAGTGAGGAACGATTCATGGCACTTTGGCGAGGGATGCGGAATTGGGCACTGGTCGGTATGGCACTGCTGGGCCTGGGGCAGGCTGTCCAGGCGGACGTGAAGCTGCCGAACATTTTCAGCAACCATATGGTTCTGCAGCACGGACAAAAGAATAAGGTCTGGGGGCTGGCTGCTGCGGGAGAAGCCGTAACGGTCTCGATCGATGGCCAGTCGAAGCAGACCGTTGCTGCTGCTGATGGCAAATGGCACGTCATGCTCGATCCGCTGGCTGTTGGCGGTCCGCACGAATTGAAAGTCAAAGGTCAGAACGAAATCACGTTTATCGATGTTCTGGTCGGTGAAGTCTGGATCTGTTCGGGCCAGTCGAACATGCAATGGTCCGTCAATGCCTCGAACGATCCTGACCTGGAAAAGTTGACGGCGAAGAATCCCAAGATTCGCATGATCAATTTCCCACAGGTCGGGACGCAAGAACCGATCTGGACTCACGATCGCAAATGGATGGTATGCACTCCGGAAAACGTCGGCGGTTTCTCGGCCGTCGGATACTTTTTTGGACGCCAGTTGCAGCAGACGCTGGATGTTCCGGTCGGTCTGATCAATAACGCATGGGGTGGCTCGGCGGCCGAAGCCTGGGTTCGCCGCGACCTGCTGACCAAAGATGAAAAATACAAGCCAATGCTTGACCGATGGGCAGCGATGGAAGCTCGGTACGCTGCCTTGGAAGCCAAGGGTGCAGGTCTGACTGACGATGAAAAGAAGCAGCACGCTCAACTGCGCGGTCAACTTGGTGGCAATCACCGACCTGCGAACATCTACAACGGCGTGCTGTCATCGCACCTGGGCTACGGCATCAAGGGAGCGATCTGGTATCAAGGAGAATCGAATGCTGATCGAGCCTACCAGTACCGCGACCTGTTCCCGCTGATGATCAAGAACTGGCGTGATGACTGGGGCCAGGGCGACTTCCCGTTCTATTGGGTTCAGTTGGCTGACTTCACTGGCGAACGACCAGAACCTGGTGACAGCAATTGGGCAGAACTGCGCGAAGCGCAGACGATGACCATGTCCAAGCTGCCTAATACCGGTGAAGCAGTGATCATCGATATCGGTGAAGGGAAAGACATTCATCCGATGAACAAGGTGGATGTCGGTCGACGACTGGCCCGATGGGCGTTGGCCAAGGATTATGGAGTCAAGATTGCATATCACAGCCCGCAATACAAATCGATGGAGAAGGCTGCAGGACAGATCGTTCTGACGTTTGATCATGTCGACGGAGGCTGGCGTCCGTTTGACGTTCCTGAACCTCGAGGCTTTGCCATTGCTGGCGCTGACAAGAAATTTGTCTGGGCCACGGCCAAGATTCTGCCGGACGGAAAAATCGCAGTGTCCAGCGACAAGGTTCCAGAGCCAGAATCCGTGCGGTATGGTTGGGCCAACAATCCAGTCGTGAACATGTATTCACGAGCGGGATTGCCGCTGACACCATTCCGGACCGACGATTGGCCGGGGATCACCGCAACCAACAAGTAATTGGAATGGGATGCGGGGCGAACGATTTGGTTGGCCCCGCATCCTCGTTTTTTGCACGAATTCAGCCAAACACCGCGTGATAGTTCTTGAAACCGGGCCTCGCAGGTCGAATTAGTAGAGAGTTTCTTCAAATCACGTTTTTCGAAAACTCGCCACGGATTCATTCGTAAGGGCCAACCGAATGTTTATGACGTGTGGAAACCATACTCCAGCAATCGGCAGACGCGAGTTCTTGCAACTCGGAATGGCTGGTGTTGGATCATTGTCACTGGCCAATATTCTGAAACTGCGGGCTGAAGCGGCGACTGGAACTCGTCCCCGATCCGTGATCATGGTCTGCCTGGCGGGTGGTCCGAGCCATCTGGACACATATGACCCAAAGCCTGATGCGCCGATCGAGTATCGCGGCGAATTCCGACCGATCCAGTCGAATGTCCCCGGGTTTGATGTTTGTGAACTCCTGCCCTTGCAGGCGCAAATTGCCGACAAACTGGCACTCGTTCGATCAGTCCAATTTGTCGAGCCAATGCAGCACGAACTGGAAGAAGTCTACACAGGGTTTCCCAAATCTCAGCAGCGACCATCATTCGGGTCTGTTATCAGTTATTTCCGCGAACAGGAAGCATCGATTCCTCCCTACGTCAGCCTGGAGTACAGCGAAGGTCTGACGAGTTACGAGAATCCGCGATTCACCGGCGCGGCGCATTCGCCACTGCACATTGCGGGTGGTGAAGGGGTTCGTAATCTCAAGTTATTACAGTCAATCACGTCGCAGCGATTCGACGGGCGCAAGCAGTTGCTGCAATCCTTTGATCGGATGCAACGGGACTCGAGTCGCCAGTTGCAGGACGCTGACGCCTTCACTGCCCGCGCCTTCGATATCATGACGTCAGCCAGAACTCGCGACGCCTTTGATCTGAGCAAGGAACCGCAGTCGGTCCTGGATCGCTACGGGAAAAGAGACGACAAGTTCATCTATGTCGGAACACAAGCGGACTCGGTCTGGGACAGCCAGAAATTCCTGCTGGCGCGACGCCTGGTTGAAGCAGGTGTCCCTGTCGTCACCTTGCGAATGGGACTGTGGGATCATCATGGAAACGTGATCCAACAGGTGGGAGGCAAGAGTATCTGGCACAGCTTGAAGAGTATGTTGCCACTGCTGGACCGCAGCGTTCATGCCCTCGTGACAGACCTGCATGAACGAGGCCTTGATCGTGAAGTGTTGGTACTCGTCTGGGGTGAGTTTGGTCGAACTCCCAAAATCTCATTGGCAGGTCGAGATCACTGGCCAGATGCCAGTTTCGCGCTGTTTGCAGGGGCTGTCCCCGGTGGACAGGTCATTGGCGAGACAGATTGGCGCGGGGAGCGACCAACAGCCCGAGCGGTCGGCCCGCAAAACGTCATTGGAACGCTGTATCACGAATTGGGGATTGATTACCAGCAGAAAATCAATGACTTCGCGGGACGACCGACGCAGTTACTCGATTCAGGCTCGCCGATTCCGGAACTCGTCGGATAGCGTTGCGTATCATACCGGTGAATACGCGTCAGTCGGAACGCCTGCTTCGAATCTGTAATCGCAACTGTTCGCAAAGTGTGGTCAGTTTTTGCATGTCGTAACCAGACAATTCGTCGTGGGTTGGTTCGGAAATGCCAAGGATTTCTTGAAACGATTCGATCCGTCCGATCAATTCGCCTTCCATTCGGCCTTCGTGCCTACCTTCCTGCCGGCCTTCCATCCGGCCTTTCGTTTCGCCTTCAATGAGAGCTTCGATGCGGACACTCTCCATCCGCGACACTTCGTCCAATTGATATTTCAACCGTGAAATGTAGTTATCCATTTGTTCTGGGGTATTCTTGATCACTTCCAAGACTCCTGCTGCTTCGACAAATTCTGGATCGGGAAACAGGTCCCGAATTGCTTCCATTGTCAGCTTCTCTGCATTCAAGAGGAAATAGGCCCACTTTTCCTCAGGTGTCGCCATGGCGAGATTCTCGCGAGTCACCGCTAGCTTCGTCAATTCCAAAAGGTGCACTTGCAAATCGTCGGTCAGGACATCGCCCGCGTCATTGCGCAGCCGAAAATCAGAGTGCAATTGCGAATTCTCTTTATTCAATGTTTTATCGAGAACGCAAATGACAATGGCAGGCCGTAGTTCGTGATAGCGATCTCCTTCTCGCATCTGTTCGACGTACAAGCGAGCGTCGTAGAACGCAAGCCGCTGGCGTAAGCCAGCAGGGATCGACGTCTGCATCTCAATATTGAATTTCCGACCTCGATCGTCTTTTGCTAAAATGTCCAGAATCACCCATTTGTCACCATCAAAATTTGGACCGACAAGCGGATTCTGGATTTCGACGTTCGTGATTCTTGCCTGCTTACCGAGTATCGCGTTCAAGAAATGAATTGTCACCCGCTCATGCCCGCAACTTGCCAGCATCAGTTTGAACGCGAAGTCGACAAGCGGGCTAATTCCGAGGGACATGATGGCAGGTTCTCAAATGGCCAATCGTTTTACCGCATTGAGATTGTCGCAAAGGAGAAAAACAGCATCAAGCGATTTCGCTTCCGGCGACGACGTTAGAGGACCGAGTTGGGCACCGCTGATGAACACTGATGAGCGCTAATTGGGGTAAGAACATGGCGAATTCGCCGGCGTCTAGGGTTGGGGTGCCTGCGAAACGTCATCCAATCGATATCGATGGCCATGACTTACTCCTTCCCGTTCATTCTTCCAGACGGACATCCACGCTGGCACTGTGGGCCGTCAGGCCTTCCACGGCAGCCAATCTTCGGATGTCTTCCGCAGCTTCCTCCAGCGCGTCGTGGTTGTACCAGATGACGCTGGAACGCTTGAGAAAATCATTGGCGCATAGTCCGTTGGCAAACCGTGCGGTCCCGCCAGTGGGAAGTACGTGCGATGGGCCTGCGAAGTAGTCCCCGACGGCAACTGGCGTGAAATGTCCCAGGAAGATCGCTCCGGCGTTTTGAATTCGGTCCAGCATCTGTTCCGGTTCGCGCGTCGAGATATGCAGATGCTCCGGCGCCATCAGATCCGTCAGTTCGGCAGCCTGGATCGCATCCTTCGCCAGAATCAATGCGCCGTAATCATTCAAGCTGGACAATGCCAACTCGCCACGGGGCAGCTTTTCCAACTGAACGGCCAGTTCCGCTTTTACTGCTTCGATCAACGGAGCATGCCATGTGATCAGCACGCCTGAACCGGGGCTGTGCTCTGCCTGCGAAATCAAATCGGCGGCCACGTACTTCGGATCTGCGGAGTCATCCGCCAACAAGATCACTTCGCTGGGGCCTGCAATACTGTCGATGTCGACTTCCCCAAACACATGCTGCTTTGCGAGCGCAACAAACAGGTTCCCAGGTCCGACAATTTTGTCGACGCGTGGCAGCCCTTCGACGCCGTACGCCATGGCAGCCACGGCCTGCGCACCACCGATCCGATAAACCTCGGTAATTCCAACTTCCGCACATGTCGCAAGCAGTGACGAGTTGTATCCACCAAACTCCGTCGGCGGTACCACGACTGCGATCTCTTTCACCCCGGCAGTCTTCGCGGGAACTGCTGTCATCAGGACGGTCGAAGGATAGGCCGCGGCGCCACCAGGAACACATATGCCGACTCGTTTCAAAGGGAGATACCGCTGACGCAACTCCACCCGGCTGGTCCCGTCCTGGCGGATCAACCGGACATCCTCGTGAAGAATCCGCGACTGAAACTCGGCGATGTTTCCACAGATTGTCCGAATGGTACGCAGAAACTTTGGATCTGCGGCGGCGTGAGCTTCACGGAGTTCCTCCGCAGAAACTCGCATCGACTCCAGAGTCAACTGCTTACGATCAAGCTTTTCCGTGTATTCCAGGACAGCGGCCAGACCTCGCTGGCGGACGTCGGCACAAATCCGCTCGACAACCTGACGCGGAACGAGTGGTTCGCCGAACAATTCAATCGTCCGTTGCTTTCCTGCCTCGGAAACAATATCGCCCTGCGGACTGAGCTTTCGTCGTAATTCAGCAAGGGCCTGGACAGGGTCCTGGGTGGAACAGTCAATCGTTGGAATGGACAGCGTCACGATCACTCTTTGTCATGAGCCCACCCGATATCGGGTAAGCAAAAGGAAACTTGTCAGCAATTCTTCCCGGCGGAATGTCCGGAATGAGACCGCCTGCTTTGGACTCAAGCGGCACTCGTCGGTAGAGTGTATCGACGTTTCTGAACCAAGGGGAGCCAACCCCCATATTGACCACTGGAGCGCCTGGATATGTCTGCGGACATCATTGACCTGCGTAGCGATACTGTGACGAAGCCATCTGCCGCCATGCGACAGGCCATTTTCGATGCTGAAGTCGGCGATGATATGTCCGGCGAAGATCCGACAGTCAACCGGCTGGAAAAAATGGTGGCTGATCTGCTGGGAAAAGAGGCCGCCGTCTACAACTGCTCGGGGACTCAATCGAATCAGATGGCCGTCCGTGCTCACTGTCAGCAGGGTGACGAAATCCTCATCGACGAATCGGGGCACATCGTCAATTACGAAGCGGGTGGGGCGGCAGCCTTGAGCGGAGTTTCGGCCCGCCTGCTGCATGGGAAATTCGGAATTTTCGACGTCGAAGATCTCGAGGGAAAGGTCCGTCCGGACAATCAGCACTACTGCGTGACACGGCTGGTCTGCGTTGAAAACACGACTAATCACGGCGGCGGGCGCGCCTGGCCGCTCGCTCAAATGGCTCGCGTTGGTAATTGGGCACATGAACACGGGCTGAAGGTCCACGTCGATGGAGCTCGCCTGTTTAACGCAGCGATCGCCCAAGGATATACAGTCAAGGATTTTGCCCGCTATGCCGACTCGATTTCGATCTGCTTTTCCAAGGGACTCGGCTGCCCCATGGGTTCGATCCTGGTCGGAGATGCGGGCACGATTTACCGGGCTCGCCGGGCTCGCAAACTGTTTGGCGGGGCGCTCCGTCAAGCAGGGATGATGGCGGCGGCAGCGATCTACGCTCTGGAACACAATGTCCGCCGGTTGCAGATCGACCACGATAATGCCCAGACCTTTGCCAGGGCAATTGCACAGATCGACGGGATCAAGATTCACGTCGAAAACGTCGAGTCGAACCTGGTCTTTTTTGAAGTCGCGTCAGACCGAGGAACGTCAGCTCAATTGTCGGCTCGATTGCTCGAACGCAGAGTAAAGATCAATCCCAGCGGCCCACAACGCCTGCGCGCGTGTACTCATCTGGATGTAACAAAGGAAGACTTGTTGCGAGCTGCAGAGATCGTCCGGGATTGCATGGAGTCGGGAATCGCTCAGGCGAATGGAAGCCATCTTGCAGGATCGGCATACGCTTCGCGATAGCGACCTTTGCGAAGACGACATGAAAGGTCATTCATGAGCAGTTATTGGCTGACATGCGCGGTCTGCACATAAACGACCTTCGTTCAGAAATCGCAAGGCGTAGCTGATCGCGTCAGGATTCGAAAGCAGAAATGTGTGAGTAGTCGGCACCGTTGCGAAATCGGCCGCGCCGACCAACCGCGTGCTTTCCACTGTTACGGTTCCGTCGTCATCCCCTGGAATGAAGGGGTTCCATCCGGCAGAGTTTCCACGGGCTCCGGCAATGACGGCGAATTCGCAACTCGGGATCGGCAGCATCGGTATCAAACCTGCATCGCTGGTCACCAGTTGCCGCCCGCCAGGGCCCGTAACCGTGCGAATGATCGGGTTTTGATAAAGCAGGTCAGCTAATTCTGCACCGTGATTGGGGGTGCCAATCATGACTACTCGCTTGATCCTCGGATCAGGTTCCTTTGCGAAGTACGCTCGAGTCACCAGGCCACCCATGCTATGGGCGACGATGTACAGTTCATCGAGTCCCTCGAGTGATTGGATGGATTTCGCCAGATAGCCTGCGGCATCAGGGATCGCGATCTGTGTACTTGGGTAATCAAAGAGAAACGGCTGAATCCCGGCTTCTTTTGCCGCCGCAGCGAGCGTCGACATACATTTCGACGAACGCAGCATCCCGTGCAACAGGATCACGCCATTTCCTTGCATCGGTGGCAGCTTATTCCTGGTCCGAATCTCGCTGAGTGCGTCCTGACATTCCTTCAGTGTTCCCCACGCATGACGGTTGTCGTTGACGTCGAGCAATCGATAGTGCTGTGTGAAGACGTTTTGCTGAATCCGCCAACCATGGAAGAACTGTACGTCCCCCCAGAATTGTCGTCCTCCCATCGTCTTCATGGCACTTTCCCCGATCAATGCTTGTGGCTGCTTAGGCGCGATGGGCTTGGGAATATCCTCTGCGACAGCTTCGGTCGAAGTGACCGCCATCCAGGCGCAAAAGCAGTAGAAGAGTCTGCGTAACATGGTGAACTCCTGTCACAGAATTCTGCCTGAACTCCGAGGTTCAGGGAAGGGCAGATCGGGGGAACCGCTGATGAACGCTGATAAACGCTAATCGGAATGAAATCAGAAAATTTCCGGGAGTTGAAGATAAATTCGACTCAACGAGGGTAAGAAGTATGGTGAATGCGGCAGGAATGGCGAATGATGATTCAGGGTAAATTTGTCATAACGTCGAACTTGGGGAATTCAATTCGTGGAAATCGATCGGCTTAAGCGATCTGCCGAACTATGATTTATTCTCATTCCTGCCATAGAGATGATTCGATGGTGCGGAAATTGGCACACTGCAACCTGCGTGCACAATCACTGCTTCATTCCCCTTCATTCCCACATTAGCGTTTATCAGCGTTCATCAGCGGTTCCCGAGTCATCCGCGAAAGATCGTCCAAGAGCGATTCCAGGCAAAGTGGAACCGGGACGTTTTGTTCGATGTGGCTCGACGCATCAATCGCACGTTCGATCAGACTGCCGATCAGTTCCATGGCATCGCCTCGCGTTGCCACTGCCGCTGCCCAGCCGCGCACTTCCGCAACATTGCTATCAGCACCGCTACTGCTGCGATCCGACTGACTGAGGATACGCAGGGCCGATCGGTAATATTCCACTGCGAAACGAATCAGCCAATTCGCGTTGACTCGCTGTTCAGGCGTATCCGCACTCATCTTGTCGATCCCTTCCATCAGGGTCCGAGCAAGAGTCAGACCGCTGAACGCTTTCTGAGAGAGCGTCGAGTAGAGCGTCGTTCGCATTTCGCGCAATTCAGGCTGCAACAATTGACGAGCGATCGTCAGGCTTCCTTCACTCAACGTCGAAGCAAATTTCGCTTCTGCCGCCGATGGAACCAGGCCTTGCTCAATTAATAGCGATTCCACATCGTCATTGGAGAGTGGCGAAAAGCGGACTAACTGACACCGCGAACGAATTGTCGGCATCACGGCATCCAGATTGGCGGCAATCAACAGCAGAATCGCCCGCTCGGGGGGCTCTTCGAGAGTCTTGAGGAACGCGTTTGCACTTTCTTCATTCATCGCATCGGCGTCATTGATGATCGCGACTTTGCGAGACCCCTCAAGTGGATGAAGCGACAGATCGTGACACAGTCCTTCCTGACCTCGACGCTCCTTAGGCCCGGCAATCAGATCGATTTGCAGTTCCCGCTTTCCCTCAGGACGGGTGATGTACAGAAAATCAGGGTGATTTCCGGCAAGAAATGGCCGACATCCGGAACATTCACCACACGCTTCGAGTTCAGCGCCACCAGGGGCGCGGCACAGCAGACATTGAGCCATCTTCCGGGCGAACAACTGCTTACCGACCCCATCCGGCCCCACCAGCAAATAGGATTGAGACAATCGCCCGCGCTGCATCGCCCGGCTGAACATCTCACGCTGTACCGCATGTCCGCGAAGATTAGACCAGATCGACATAGGAATTCGAGAACTCGTTGGGGAATCTGACAGACCGCTTCTTGCATCAAACGGAAGAGGCGTTCACACCTGCCATAGCAGGCCTGACGATTGCATTTAGATTGTATCCAAAACAAAAGGATTCGTCGCGTCATTCGGATGGCAACCCAGAGACCATGCTCGTCGCTCATCCAAATTTCGCGGGGCGCTTTTCGGAAAACGCAGCAATCCCTTCGCGAGCATCAGGAAGTTGCAGGCACCGGATGTAGCTGGCCGTGTCCGCCAGATGCGCGATCTTGGGTTGAGTTCCCTCGTCCTGATGAATCAGCCGCTTGGTCTCTCGCAGTGCCTCGGCAGGAAGTGCCAGCAGCTTCGTTGCCAGATCCCGTGCTGCCTGAGCGACCCGGCCGAGCGGAACGACATCGTGAGTAAGGCCATAGCTGGCGGCGGCTTGAGCAGTCATCGGCTCACCCAGCAGACACATTTCCAGAGACTTTGCCTTGCCAATCAGTGCGGTCAATTGAGCAATGCCGTATCCCGGTGGCCACCCAAGTAGGATTTCGGGCATTCCAAATCGCGCCGAATGAGCCGCAATCCGGAAATCACAGGCGCACGCCATCACACATCCCGCCCCGTACGACACACCGTTCACCGCAGCAACAAAAACTTGCGGCAGTCGCTCCCACGTTAAATACATCCGCGCCTGGCGCAAACTCAGCTGAGTCGCCTCTTCCATCGCCAGCGTGCCGACCTCAGGAACATCGTCTCCCGCACAGAAGGCGTCGCCAGCACCGGTGACGATGACCACGCGAAATTCGGGGTGCCCCGCCAGCCAGCAGTTGATGCGTTCCCACTCTGCCGTCATCTGCGCGTTGACGGCATTCAGCTTTTGCGGCCGGTTTAGGGTGACCGTGACAACGGACCCGTAGGTTTCGACAAGCAGCGTTGACAGCGATTCCAGATTTCCCGCGTTTGGATGCAATGGCATGGGCAGGGCGACTCCTTCTGGCAGTCGAGTGATCTTTTCGGCGAGACGGCTGGAAAAGCGATCCGTCTGAATGATGGCGCGAGTATGAAGTCCGCGTCCGATCTGTTCGACGGCGTCGAATGCCTGGATTTCAAAGTCGACCAGCTTCCGATTGAGAGATGTGACTCGCGCCACCGCCCGGACTTCGGCTCCGATCGGAGTCGCAGCCAGGTGTTCCACCTGGACCGTCGCACCGACCGACTCTTCACCCTCGTCGAGAAACGGTGCCAATGCTTCCCGTGCGGCATGTTCCATCAAATCAATCATGGATGGGGTCGAAAAGACGACCGCACCTGCAGGACTGGTGGCCCCCAGATGGATTACTTGCGATGCAGTCACAGTCGTTCGGAGTTCACCGATTGCTCCGATTGTCAGCCCGGGTTTCACGAAAGAATTGCTCCTGTGTTTTGCATCAGATCGGGTCGCCTCTGCTCGAATCCGACTTGGAATTTTCTCCAAGCAGAAACCAGCCAGTACCTGTCGAACGCTCAGAATTTCAGACAATCAGTTTTCAGTCGTTAACGACTCGTCACCAGTCGGAAGTTACGGGGAAATCCGATTTGGCACGAAATGACATCGGATTTGACTGTAAATCGTCGGAAAATGACCGTTTAGGACGTCTGTTTTCGGTCAAACCGTGGGAATTGGCGTTTCCTTTTTCGTTCGTCTTGTTATCATAGCACATCACTTTGATAGACAAAGGTGTCTGTCAAGTAGGAAGATGACCGCCGGTTTTGTCCACCTCCGCTATTGTCCTCTTGCTCACTGCTTCACTTCGCAGAGTCCAAGATCGCCAGGCCCGGTGACGTTCGACGGCCGTGTCCCCATGAAAATCGCTTCTTGAGCCCCACAAATCGCTCGCGATTGCGACATTCATTCGATGCACGGCTTTCGGCTTGGCTGAGATCTTCCCTGCCACGATGTTCGTAGCAGCCAGTAGACCTGTTTTGGCGAGCGTGAAACGCCTCGCGAAGGATGACGATGAGCAAGAATCTGTATGTTGGGAATTTGTCGTTTAACACGACCGCTGATGATCTGCGTGAACTTTTTTCGCAGCACGGTGCGGTAAATTCGGCCCAGGTGGTTTCAGACCGCGAAACAGGTCGGTCGCGCGGATTTGGATTTGTGGAAATGGCAGACGGCGGTGAAGCCGCAATTTCGGCTGTCAACGGGACGGAATTCCAAGGCCGTACCCTGACCGTCAACGAAGCTCGCCCACGTGAAGAACGGGGTGGAGGCGGCGGCGGTGGCCGTGGTGGATACGGTGGTGGCGGCGGCGGTGGCCGTGGTGGATACGGCGGTGGCGGTGGCGGCGGCGGTTATGGAGGTGGTGGTGGATATGGCGGCGGCGGTGGCGGCCGTTACTAAATAAATGAGTTGAGTGAACTCTCGACTCCCATGGCGATTGATGTGAAACGATTCGCGGTTAGGGAAGGACATTAAATACCTTCCCACCGCGTTGATCGCCTGAAAGATGTGCCGGACCGCTCATGCAGCGCGACCGGAATTCGAGACGATACTCTGAAAGCGTCTTGTCGCCAGGACCAGCTTCGGCTGCTTCTGGCGGTTCTTAAACCGTCTTGATCGCGGGGGGTGTGCCATGAAGCAGCACCAGCCATGCCGCGATTGCGGTCTCATGATTTGAAAGGCGAATCGCCTTTCCTGGCTGTGAACTTCTGGCGGGTTCGGGCGTTTGTCCGGACTCATGAACTCTCTGCGCCGACATACCGTCGGCCGACCTGTTAGGACAATTATTTGACTTCGATTACGTTTGCCGATTTTAATTTTGTGGAACCGATCCAGATCACTCTGGAAAAAGAAAACTACACCACGCCGACGCCCATTCAGGCTCAGTCGATTCCCCACCTGATGGAAGGTCGTGACCTCCTCGGATGTGCTCAAACTGGAACGGGCAAGACCGCTGCGTTTGCACTGCCAATCCTGAACCGGCTGGCACTGACTCGCCGACCTGCAGTACCTCGCAAGCCCCGTGTGCTGATCCTGGCACCGACTCGCGAACTTGCACAACAGATCGACGAAAGCTTTTCGACGTATGGTCGCGGACTGAAGTTCCGTCAGGCCGTTGTTGTGGGCGGCGTCAGCCAACTGCCTCAAACTCGCATGTTGAACCGTGGGATCGACATCCTTGTCGCCACCCCAGGTCGACTTCTGGACCTGATGAGCCAAGGGGCCGTCCGCCTGGATGGACTCGACACATTTGTGCTCGACGAAGCCGACCGGATGTTGGATATGGGCTTTTTGCCATCCATCGAAAAGATCATCGCGGCGCTGCCAGCACAACGCCAGTCATTGTTCTTCTCTGCGACCATGCCACCAGCACTGGCTCCGCTGGTCAGCAAGCTGTTGCGAGATCCCGTAAAGATTGAAGTTGCACCGCAGTCGACGACTGCCGAGCGAATCGAACAGCATGTGTTGTTCGTTGCTCGCGAGGACAAGAAGTCATTGCTGCAGAGCGTGCTGTCCGACAAAAACGTTCGCCGAGCGATCGTGTTTGCTCGAACCAAGCATGGTGCGGACAAACTGGCTCGCTGGCTTGATTCCGTGGGAATCTCGACCGATTCCATCCACGGCGACAAGTCACAGGCCGCTCGTCAGCGAGCTCTCTACGGTTTCCGAGACGGCCGAACACGAGTTCTCGTCGCAACAGACATTGCCGCACGCGGCATTGATATCGACGACATTTCGCATGTCATCAACTTCGACTTGCCTGTCGAACCCGAGAATTACGTCCATCGTATCGGCCGGACCGCCCGAGCAGGCGCGGAAGGGATCGCACTGACATTTTGTGATGCGGAAGAACGTGGAGCTTTGCGTGGGATCGAACGGATGATCCAGAAGCAGATCCCTGTTCGAACGGATCACCCGTATCACTTGCAAATGAGTTCCGCGCCGTCAGCGTCGACCACGGCCCGACGTCCCGGCCGTCCACAGCGCCGACCGGGTGCTCCTGCCGGGGCTGGCAATCGCCAATTCGGCAAACCACCACAAGCAGGGGGAGGCAGCGGTCGCCCTGCACGTCGCCCTCAAAAGGCAGCCCCTGGCCGTCGATTTGGTGCTGCTCCTGAGCGTCAATGACGGAGGCTTGCTGTCAGCTTTCAGCGATCAGCAATCAGTTTTCTGACGAATAAAACGAGTCAAAATCGCCCCGGTGTGTCACCGGGGCGATTTTGTTTTTCAGGAACAGCCTGTTGGCGATACCAATGCAACAGAAGCCTGCTCTGGTGAATATCCTCGATTCGTTTACGACGGCGAAGGATTTGGGTTGGATCAACGCATCCACAGTTGATAATATGTCGGAGTGCCGCGTACGACGCGGAAGGCAGCCGTTATCCTCGCGAGCGACATGTCCGCTTCCAGTGCGGGATTGTACTGATGCCCGATCCTATTTCCCTCGAAATCCAGCGACACCAATTGGTTCACGCTCGTATTCCCCGCAGGACGGTTGTTCAAGCGGGAAGTATCGGTCTGCTTGGGTTGGGAATGAATCATGTGTCAGGCTTGCAGTCGCTTGCCGCAGAAGCTGGTTCCATCACTGCAAAACACAAAGCGGTCATCTACATTTTCCTGTCGGGCGGCTTAGCCCAGCACGAAAGCTTCGATCCCAAGCCGGATGCTCCCGACAATATCCGCGGCGAATTTGCGCCGATTGCAACTCAAACTCCTGGTGTCCACATCAGCGAACATCTGCCCATGCTTGCCAGCCGGAGCAACAAGTGGGCCATGGTCCGTTCGTTGACGCATCCCTACAACGAACATTCGATCGGTCACCATGTGATGCTGACGGGCCGAACCGAAACACCTCCAGGCTTCGATTCAAACCGTCCCACAATTCACGATTTCCCGGCGATGGCGTCTGTCGTGAATGGCGTTGTACGCCCCGTGAACAATCTCCCCCCGGCGGCAGTGCTGCCAGAAAAACTGATCCACGTCACGGGACGAACCATTCCCGGCCAATTTGCCGGTCAAATGGGATGGCAACACGACCCATGGTTCATCGAAGCGAGCAGTTTCCGCGACTCGAAGTATATTCACGGTGCCTTTCCTCAGTACGGCTTCCAGCGCTGGCTGGGAGCGTCGAATCCCCCCGATTACGTCTATCAGGCCCCGCGACTGGAACTGCAGCAAGGAGTATTTCAAAGTCGATTTGATCGCCGGGTCGACTTACTCGGAACTCTCGATCAGCAGCGGCGACAACTCGACAAAGCCGCTCAGGTCGGCGAATTTGACCGGCATCGTCAGGCAGCCATCACACTGCTGAACAGCGGCGGCGTGCACCGGGCGCTCGACGTCCAATCCGCCCCGGCCGAATTGCAGGATCGTTATGGCCGCAATTCGTTTGGCTGGTCCTTGCTGATGGCAAGGCAACTGGTCGAGGCCGGGGTCAGCCTGGTTCAGGTCAACCTGGGGAATGACGAGTCGTGGGACACACATGAAAAAGCGTTCCCCAACTTGCGAGATTTTCTTCTTCCGCCAACTGATCGGGCTGTTTCTGCGTTACTGGATGATCTGGAAGTGCGTGGGATGCTCGATGACACCATGATTGTCATGGCAGGGGAATTTGGACGGACACCGAAAATCTTCACATTCGACGGAGCCGTTTCCAAGCTTCCCGGCCGAGATCACTGGGGTGCGGTTCAATCCGTCTTTTTCGCAGGTGGTGGCGTCAAGGGAGGGACAGTCATCGGAGCGTCAGACAAACTGGGCGCCTACCCGATTGCCGATCCACAACGGCCAGAGAACATGGCAGCAACAATTTATCAGGCGCTGGGATTGCCGCGAACAGTTGTCTGGAAGGATCGCCTGGAACGTCCACACCACGTTTATCACGGCGAACCGATTCCCGGGTTGATTTGAGGACTGATACACGGATGACAACGACGATGTTCTTCATGAATCGCATGCGATATCGAATGCACGTCGTCATCGTCGCAGGTCTATGGCTATACCTGTCTCAATTCGCATGCGGACAGGTTCCGTTGCTGGAATCTGTTTTCCCAACGGGTGGTCAAACTGGCCAGACGTTCGAAGTCACCATCGCCGGATCCAACCTGGAGAAAACTCAGTCGCTCCGATGTTCTTCGCCCGGCGTTCGATGTGAACGACTTGATTCACTTCGTTTTCGCCTGTCGGTTCCAGCCGAGACCCGACCTGGATCTTATGATCTGTGGGCTGTTGGTGAACTCGGGATCTCGTCCACTCGCACCTTCGTCTTTAGCAATCGCCCGGAGCAACTGGAAGCCGAGCCAAACGATGCCTTATTGACGACGCTGGCCGCGACACCGCTGGGCAGTGTGAGCAACGGGCGACTCGCAAAAGCAGGTGACATTGATTTCTACCGATTCGAGGCAAAAAAAGGAGACCGCGTCGTTGTCGAATGCTCCGCGGAGCGAATCGACTCCCGACTGCGTGCCGTCCTGGAACTCTTTGATAGTACCGGACGCCGACTGGCGGTGAATCGAGGCTACTTCGGGGTTGATCCGTTAATCGATCTTCAAATTCCGGCGGATGGATCCTATTTCGTCCGCCTGAGCGACCTCATCTCGACCGGAGGTCCAGATCACTTTTATCGACTGGAAATCGATACGGGACCGCGTGTCGCGTTTACAATTCCAACAGTCATTCCGCGCGGACAAAAATCGTCGGTCGCAGTCTTTGGGTGGAATCTTGCCGCTGCTCCACAGACCAAAACAAACCCCGGTGAATTTCATCGCGTTGAAGTCGACATCCCTGCTGCCGATGCACAGCCGACGTGGCCTCTTCCCACAACTCAGCATCCCGCATCTGTCGTGCTGCAATCGATGGCTTACCAGTTTTCAGGAGCCCCCACGCCCGCCGTGATCGGAATCACGGATCTACCAGTTGTGATCGGTCGCTCAGATCACCATTCGCCGGAGTCGGCTCAGGAAATTTCTGTCCCATGTGAAGTGAGCGGCCAACTCATTCAGGGAACCCAACAGGACTGGTATGCGGTTCAAGTGCGACGTGGCGACGTGCTCTATCTGGAAGGGTATGCACAGCGCATTCAATCGCCAATCGATCTGCAACTGCGAGTTCTTGATCCGACGGGTCGTCGAGTTCTGGCGACGCTTGGCGATTCCATCACGGTCGCGGAGGGAACGCTGCCAACGAGCCATCTCGATCCTTCCGGGCGATGGATTGCTCCAGCAGACGGCAGATTTCTGATCGCCGTGCAAAATGCCATCGGTGGATTGAATGCCGATCCCAGACGCGTCTACCGATTGAGCGTTCGGCGTGAGGAACCCGACTTTCAAGTTGTGGCTGTGCCGCGTCGCACTGATGCCGCACCACTCAATATTCGTCGCGGGGGACGTGAGGTCCTCGATCTGATCGCATTTCGCCAGCGTGGTTTTCAAGGGGAAATCCGTGTTTCCGCACGAGATTTGCCTGCCGGTGTGGAATGCCCTGACGTCTATCTCGGACCAGGTGTTGATCGAGGGATCGCGGTGATTTCTGTGAATCAAGGGACTTCCCCACTGATCGATGAATTGAAGTTGGAGGGACACGCGCCAGAGATTGGCACCAAGGCCGTCCGAGGAGGAACCATCGTTCGTTCGGGGACCACGACTCCCTGGGGGCGACTGATCTCGCAGATCCCGATGGCGGTTGCAGGAGACTCGCCAATTCGAATCACTGCCGACGGACATCAACCCTGGAATCACCACCTGTACGGAAAACTGAAGGCCAAACATTCTCCCGGCGGTATCGTTGATGTCGCTGTCCAGGTGGAACGACGAGACCAGAGTCATAAAGCGCCGGTCAAACTGACAGCGGTCGGACTTCCTGCAACAATCGCCAACCCGACGGCCGTCATTTCCGCCGATGACCAGC
>CAIWEX010000664.1 GCA_903911795.1 uncultured Schlesneria sp. | reverse complement strand
GTCCCTTGACCGGATGTCCCGTCCTCGTCCTCATCGTTGTCTGAGCAACAGCTAATCATTGCCCATCGTGCGACACGTAAGTCCTCATCATCGAGTGAACGAATCAACTTTGCGCGAGCTTCGTTCAAATCCAGATGCCGCAACAGAGTGCCGGCGACAAATCGCATTTCCGGCAACTTGTGGTCCAACAATTTGTCACATAGCGGAATAGCGGCGTGAGCATCCTCGAACGCGGTTGCCCAGATCGCAAAGTATGCGGGATTTGGTTCTTTTCCTTGCAGAGCTTTCGATCGTGCGGACGGATCTTCCAGCATCTGAAGAGCGAGATCGATCGATGCGTTGACCACTTTGGCGGACACGGCATCCCAGGCAAATCCAAACCAGACATTCACCGCGCGGACCACTGCACTGAAACGAGCAAGGTCGTGATCGCGAATGAGTCGCAACATCCGGCGATAGGCTTCCGGGTGTGTCAGATCGATCGTTTCGAGAATTGCCTGACGAAGACCTTCCTGTCGCTGAGCCGCCAGCAACATCTTCTCGATCAATTCCCAGCCCTCTTTGCGTGACGCCAGCAATAATGCCTGCGTCACATGGCGGCCCATCCCACCAATGTCGTGTTCGTTTCGGGCCGATTCAGACAAGATCTCGAAGACTTCGTCAGCAACTTTCCCGCGCGCATCAATCACGCCAGCCAGCAGACACCCGACCTCTTGTTGAGGGCCAGAATATCCGACTTGAATATGAATGACCCAGGTTGCCAGCCACGCTGGCGTTAATTGATCTTCCAGAAACTCTTCCGCAATGCCGAGCATCGTATAGAGCCACATGCGGCGATGCTGAAGTGATGCGGTATGATCGTTTGGAGCTCGGAAAGCCTGTTTCTGCCAACCCGTAGTGTACGGGGCCGCTCGAAGTTGTTCCCAGGTGCGGTTCATGTCCGCAGCCATTCTGGGAAACATCACCGCAAGAATCTGGACTCGATCCTTCGATGAGAGTAGGTCGAATTCCCTTGCAGCCTGATCCCGACGCTCAATCAACTTTTGGAATTCTTTTTGGGGAAAGGCCGTTCCTTTGTCGTTTAACCCGTACAGTCCATAGCCGATCCGGGCGAGCTTTGCGGGGAGCTTGCCCAGCTTCGGTGCAAACCGTGTCTTTGTGGAGTCTTCGTGGTCGAAGAGATCGATCTCATCATCGTCATCATCGTCGTCGGCTTTAGATTCATCGAATCGCTTCTTGATCCGCCACTGGTCCAATTGCTTCCTGGCAACTTCTGGATTCAGCATGGTCAGCCCCCCGCAAGAAGTGTCAAACGGATAAACGTCACTCGGCTGTCGTCGTTCAGGTGAATCTCGCGATCCAGCACTTTCTGTTCGACGTCGTCGAGTACGACCAGGTAGATACCGTCTTCAAACGCCTGAAATGCATTTCCAATGGCGGAATCAACGTCAATCGCTTGCCGCCCGACTTCACTTTCTCCCATTGTGATGCGGCCAGTTTCGGCAGCAGCGTCGATCTGGCGTGACGTCAGTGCACGCAGCACCGTAGCGTCCTCTTGACGTTGCTGGAACGCTTCGACCTGCTGCCGAACGATCCGTTCGATCAGCATTCGCAACGTAATTCCGCCAGCATCAGACCACTCGGGAGGAAGTGGAAATGACCAGTCCGCAAACAGCGGCTTTTTTCGCCCCAACGACTTTCCATGAACGCGCACCATGACGCACCCCGTGCTCAGGAAATGAGTCTCAGAGAAATGCGTCGAAAAACATAACACGCGAGCTCAGACATTGCATCTCAGCAAGCTTCTCGCCACAACAAACTCATTGTTGCAACGTCGAGTGCCCGATAGTCGTGGTTCGCGGATAGGCTGTGAATTTATTCGGCGGGGTGGCAGGGTCAGGAGCGAAGCGGATGGCCCTGAAAGTTTGAGCGTGCCCTCCGTTTCGGGGCCTTCCCGTTGGTCAGACCCCGCCACCCAGCCGTTTGATCGACATCGGCGGAACGCGATGATCGGACTATTGCCCGATGAAACTGGCGAGGTCTGCGAGGATCGCTTCCGCCGTTTTTTCGGCGGCGTCCTGAGACATGAAGTCACCGCGATCCAAACGTCGGCGGACTTCTTCAATCACTTCCGGCCGGACCTCGGGAATATCGTGAAGTGCCGACACCAATGCGGCTGTCGACGACGAGACCGTTGATTCCGATTCAGACGGTTGATCCGAACTCGCACGGGATGCAGAGGATGCCCCCTGTAACGGTCGTCCGATCTTTCGTCCCTGAACAGGACCTCCTTGGAAGCCAGGATCGATTCGCATGCTAATACCCCAGCTAGATCGTGCCGACGTTGAGATTCAGAGGGAACGGATTTGCTCTTGGGAAACGGCGAGGCATATTTGCTGGTTTGCGGTCTTTGGTCAAGGTCAACTCAATATGGCGGAAGTACCTGAAGATGACGATTATGCGGCCGACCTGGCGGAACTGAACGGTACCCCCAAGCCCGGCCTGCGAATCTTCCCTCTGGTTGTCATTGTTCTCGCCGTGTTTCCGATTGCCCTGGGGGTCGGATTCACGATGCAGTCGAGTCCGCCCCCCGCTCGGCTGGCGGCGTCTGACGAAGTCGTCACGCCCGTCCCAAACGATATCAAACCTGCTGCTCCGGACCGACACCTGGCGGGGCCAGACCGTTCCAAAGGGGACGAACTGCTCCGCGTTGGGCGGTTCGAAGCGGCCCTTCAACATTACAGATCGTTGGGAAGCGACGATTTCTTGCGGTTTCCCACGGAATTATCGATACGAATTGGATTTTGTCAGGAAGGCTTGGGGCTTTGGGAAGAATCTCTGGCCACCTATCGATCCGTCGCCAGTGCCGCAAACGAGATCCTGGCCACGTCCGCGATTCTTGGCCAAGGACGTATCTGGATGCGGCTAAACGATTTCGAGACGGCTGAGCCGCTCTTGCGGTCACTCGTTCTGCAGTCTGGAAATCCTCGCAAAGTTCCCGAGCCTGCCGTTCCCGAAATTGTCCTACTCCATTCCATCTGCGTCGCGGAACTGGGACTCGTCGGAGATAAGAATGGCTCGAGTGCCGGACTGGACCCGGTCGCAAACCAGATTGACTGGTCACTAAGAGACGCTTTGACTTGGGTGGATGCGAAGCCGGAGCAGAACGCCTCCCTTTCGACAGACACAGTTCTGGAAGTCTCCATTCCCCGAGATTCGCGGCGGACAGACGACGAGGTTGATTTGCCAGAGGTTGTTCACGGTCCCGACCCGCTTTCCAAACGGCTGGAATTGCGGGCTCACCAGCAAACGGCACTGAATGTCCTGGACCGGATCGCAAAGGAAGCGGGACTGGAACCGGTCTGGACGGATGCCGTTCGTGATCGAGCGGCATCTCGAGTCATCAATGCCGAAGTGCACAACATTCCGCTGGTTCTTATGGTGTCGGCCCTCACGCGCGAAATTGGCGGTGAATGGAGTCTGCATCAAAAGTCGATCATGATCGATGGTCCCATTGAAAATTCCATCGGACGGCAGCGTGAAATTGGTACTGCTTGCCTGATCGGTGCGATGTCCTGTTATCCGGATCAACGACTGTCCACGGTTGCTACATTTGCACGAGCCCAACTTGCGACTGCTGAAGGACGACTGGAAGAAGCTGCATCGCTCTATTCGTCGATCATTGGCAGGTCGACGTCACCTCTGGCGATTCGTGCAGCATTCAACGCGGCGCTCGTCTACCACAAGTTGGGGGACCTGGTGCGAACCTGCCAGTCTCTCGAAATCGTTGTTCACGGCGCACCGGGGCATGAACTGCATCCCCGTTCGATGATCTTGTACGGACGAACACTGATGGACCGGGGAGAATTTCGCGAAGCATCACATCAGTTGCGGCGCGCTGCGGGTTCACGACATTTGCCGGAAGACCAGGCGCGCGCATCGGTATTTCTGGCGATGGCGGAACTGTTTGATGGTCGGCCCCATGAAGCGGCTGAATCCCTGTTCGCACATCGCCTTCAATTTCAGGATCGAACGGTCCGTAACGCGGCGGCGTTGATGACATCCATGGCCCGCTGGCGGACTTCCAACGGTCCTTCGCGTGAACGTGAGTCAGCCTTCCTTTATCGAGCCGTTGTGACCGTGGAACCGCAGTCCGAATGGCTGGGACCAACAGGGCAATTGCTTCTGGGTCAGGCGATGAACGAGGTGAATCTGGAAGACCGGATGGTAGAGCTGTTTGAAGGTGCACTGAAGAAGGGAGTTCCCAGGCAGGTCGAAGTCGAGATGAAACTTTGTCTGGCGGACTATTACATGACGCACGACCGGACCGCAGAAGCGAAATCGACCTGGACCGAAATTTACAGCAACGGTGGACCTCGCTCGCAGGCTGCAGGGATTCGACTGGCAACGTTGGCGATTGAGGAAGGCCAGCCTGAAACGTGTTTGCAGATCTGCCAGACGCTCCAAAACCAGCCAGGAATCACTCGTCCCGAACTTTTAAAGCTGGCAGGCAAGGCTTACGAACAATCGGGGAAAACGATCCTGGCGGCCAGGTGTTATGCCGGCGAATGGCCGCTGCCATAGTATCCCTGATGAATGCATCATGGATCACGATGGACCGTTTCCATCGAGAATGCTGGCAGGCAGATGGCAATGTAATCGGCCCCTTCCGGTTCAGGAGTACTGTAGCGAACCCATTCGCCTGCGTGCGTGATGATGGCCTGGCCTGCTGCGACGTCGATTGTCCCCTGTGCATGTTCGACTCGCAAAGTCCCTTTCAGGACCATTGTGTATTCATCGAACTGGGGGCGTTGACCGGGTTCAATCCAGCCTGTGGGGCTGGTCATGTGAGCAACACTGACTGCACTGGTCCCGGAATTGACGCGACCGATATATTCGCGAATCACTTTAGGTTTGTTTCCGGCGGCAGTGATCTGCGTCGGTGTGGTGATCAAGGTGGGCATTGGTCCAGCCTCATGACATCACAGGGATTTGATCTGAAACTCTGTCGCATTCTACCAGTCTCGGCAATGTCTGATGGCTGTGTCATCACCAGAGTTTCGAAGCGGGCAGTCGCAACGAGTCTTTTTTCTTCTGGATCGCTTCATTAGCCTTCTTCAATACGCGACCTTCCTGCGAGTGGATCAGATCTTCCAGAAATTTCCGGGAACTGTCCCCCAGTTCTTCTGCAAAGGCACCTCCCACACGACCAATGCGAAGTGTGTTGACGTCGACTAATGTCAGTCGAATGCTGCGGATGACGGGATCGAGCCTGAAGTCTGGTAGAAAACTTCCTTCGCGATGTTCGGAATGAATCGCCATCTGGACAACCGCATTCATGTGTACTTCGACTTCGGACTCCATATCAAAGTTCAAACCTTTCACGCCCAGCAGCCATTGTTCGAACTGGCTATGGACGTGGATTTTCTTCATGGCAACATGAACAGCGAAGGAAAACTTGCCAAATCCTTGAGTCTCGACATTGCTGATCAAAATGGTGGCATTCTTTTCCGGATTGGGAAATCGCAGGGTAAACATGTACCAGATCCCATCGTTGACTTTGCGTCGTCGCTCCCCCAGCCGAATGTCGAATCCGCGCTGCTGAACCTGGATTCCATCAAAGATTTCCCGCGTCTTGCCCCAATGTTTCCGGTCGACGTACTTGTCAGGAATCGCCGTCAATAGGATTGCCCGAGCCATCTCTGACCAGGTCGGTATGTCCTTCAGATCAGGTCCCTCAAGCGTCGGTGTCTCGGGCGACGGGTTCGCAGATGGGTTCGCAGATGGGTTCGCAGATGGTGTCGCAGATGGTGTCGATTGCGGCTTCGATTGAACCGGCGGAGATGGACGTGGTTGTGCCAGCGGCCGAGCGGGACCGACTGGGCCGGGTGGTTTCAGCGTCGGAGTCGGAGGTGCAGCGATGGTGACGCTGTTGGATTCAAGGATCTGTCCCAGAACCAATGTCAGCATCGCAACGAACAAAGCCAGGAATCTTGACACCGCCAATCTCCTCAAGGGACTTCGGAACGTCCAAAGAAGGTGAGAGGCCGGGACGTTGCGGGTAACGTCCCGGCCTGAATCGGCATGAAATTCGACGTGGGTCTGTTAGCAGAGCGTAGCCCGTCTCCCTCGGGCCGGCGGGAAAATTGGAATCTCGGGCAGTCGAGTGACCGTACCGGGAATTCTTTTTGTTGTGGTGATGTTTCACACCGAAGGAACTCTTTAGCACGGCCCGTGCCACAGGCCCGATTTTGCAGAGTTCTGCTGCCGCATTTTGTGCGTAAGGTGTTATTTGAAATATTGTTAAGATAATTTTTGAAAATCCGACTCATTCATGGTGATTCCGTCGATTGTAATTTTTACTCAGGATGGTCGTTGTAAGATTTTCAACGGGACGGTCCGTTTGCAATTTTGGGATGTCCAGCCCCAGGGTCGCTTACCTCGTGAGAAGTACTGCGTTAATCGAGGTAACGCGTTCGATTCACACGTTGTTCCCTTGACCTTCCGCCACTTTTCTGAGAACCCTTCCGTTGGGGAATTCCTCTGTTGTCGGAAGCGTCACGCACGAAAGGATTGGTTGCGGACATGCATGTGTTTTTTTCCGTGGGTGAACCCAGCGGCGACCAGCATGCGGCACATCTGATCGGCGAACTGCGAAATCGCCTTCCCAACCTGCGAGTCTCCGGGTTTGGCGGACCACTCATGGAGCGGAAGGGATGCCAACTCCTGTTCCCGCTCACGAAGATGGCCGTGATGGGGATCTTTCAGGTCCTGCCCTTAATCCTGAAATTCTACCGACTGGTCAAAGAGGCAGAAGCCTATTTTGAGCGTCATAAGCCGGACCTGGTAATCCTCGTCGATTTTCCTGGCTTCAACTGGTGGATCGCCCACAAAGCCAAGAAAGCCGGAATCCCTGTGTACTATTACCTGCCACCGCAACTCTGGGCGTGGGCTCCCTGGCGCATCAAGCGAGTTCGCCGAAATATTGATCTGGTACTTTCGGGGCTGACGTTTGAGACCGACTGGTATGCTGAACGAGGAATCCCAGTGATGTACGTCGGGCACCCGTTCTTCGATGAAGTGAACGAACATCGACTGGATGATGCGTTCTGCCGTGAATGGACCGCAGATGGTGCCCGGACCGTTGCACTACTGCCTGGTTCACGAGGTCAAGAAGTGACTCGCAGTTGGCCGTTGTTACTGGATGCCGCCAGACGTCTGCACGCCATGCATCCGGATGTCAATTTTCTCGTGGCAAATTACAAGGAGAGTCAGCGGCAGTTTTGCGTCGATCAATACGAGAAGCTGCAAGAGACGCTGCCGATCTCGTTCTTTGTCGGCAAGACGTCGGAAATCATCGAGCTGGCAGATTGTGCCATGATGGTTTCAGGCTCGGTCAGCCTGGAGATGCTGGCGCGTCGAACGCCAGCCGTGGTGCTGTACCGGACAACATGGCCAACCTACTGCATCGGCAAGTCGCTGGTCACCTGCAAGTATATGTCGCTGCCCAATCTGATCGCGGGGCGGATGATCATGCCTGAGTTTCTGAGTGTTGGCAGCCCGCTTCCCGTGACGGAATCCTTGGTGAAGCAGGTGGATCAGTGGTTGAGTGACCCGCAGTCACTGGCAGACGCGGCAAAGGAACTCAGCCAGTTGCGTGACAAGATTTACGTGACGGGCGCGACACGGCGCACTGCGGAAGTGATCATCGAGCGGTTGTTGCAGTCGGCCCCAAAAGAATCCGCCGCAGCGTGAACCATGGGATTTCTGGGAGTGGTTCAAACACTCCCGGAAGTTTCCAACGTTCGCTGCGGTCGAATTTCAATCATCAGCTCGATCAGTAGGACTACTGGCCGAACCCTCCAAATCCGCCGCCACCACCACCGCCACCGCCGCCGCCAAACCCACCGCCGCCGCCACCACCACCGAATCCACCGCCACCACCACCGAAGCCGTTGCCGTTCTGGCCCAGTCCCTGATACGTAAACATGTAGTATTCAGGTGCGGCTTCCAGCGACTGCTTGCCAGGTCCATAGGAGGGCGAGACAAACGTACGATTGTTGGCGTCGGGATTTCCCTTATCCGACAGGATCATGGCTACCAGGTCGCGGCGGTAGGCATCCAGTTCTGGATCGGAGTTGTTCCACGATCGTTCGACGATGACGGGGAACGGAGTGCTGCGCATCCGGGCAGCGATCTCCATAATCTTATCTTTGCCATCGGGAGTCAGTTCAGCGGTCTGGCCCACGAAGTCTTTTTGATACAGGATGAAATCGGCCGCTTCCGCGTTCGTTTGCATTTGATGGAAGTGGGCACGTTCAACTGCACCAACAGGGTATTCATCGGGGATGGCCAGTGACCTGTGAGCGAATCGCCCACGCAGGCCGCCGAGCAATCCTCCGCCGCAACTTCCACACCCGCCGCAGCCGCCACATCGACCCCGCCACCAACTGTAGCGTGGTGCACAGCCGGTCGAGCAAGTGTCGCAGCCAGTATCACAACCGGTATTGCATCCTGTGTTGCAACCGGATCCACATGGACCACAGCCCATCATTGGAGTCATGCACCCCATGCTGGAAAGTGCTGACAACAACAAGGCGTACATACCCAACCGCTTTGGCGTGATGCGAATCATCCCCAACCCCCTGATTGCCAGATGTGACACCGGCAATAATTGCCGACTTGCGCCGGCGTCTCGATCGCCCCGTAATCAGCCGAGCATTTGTTTCAGGAGTGCCGATTTCACTCCCTTCACCGTGCCCTGCTAACGTCGTCTATCTTTTGTCTGAGACTGAAGTCGACCTGTGGTCAACTGCATTCCAAACACGATTCCCTGTTCAATCTGCCGGATCTCAGCTTGCACTAAGACACGCGGCAACGAAATTATCTATTCAGGCGAAACCAGGCTGGTAAGAGCACTGATTCCACCGACATCTCTAGTACCTGCGTTGAACATTTGCTGGTCGTTCATTCGATTGCTGTTCATACGACGATTGCCGGATCCCGGAATTGTTCCCCGGCGACATCACCTGATTCGAATAGCGTGAATTCGGACGCATCCCATTGGTTGACGATTGCGGAATCGGATACAGCCGACCTGGTCCAGGTGTGGGCTGTGATTGCTGCGGATACATCTGCTGACCCGGTCCCATCGTTGGTCCCGTTGCCGGGCCCATGGCTGGTCCCATTGGTGCCAGTTGACCTGCCCCCTGCAATCCACTTCGGAAGTTGTTGTTCGGACTGGTTGGGACTGGTGACTGCATCGACGCCGCTGGTCCGGGATTGAAGTGTTGATAGTCCACGTTCGTTCCGACACTTCCACTGCCGTATGGAGGCAGGTGATAGTAACCAGTATCTGGTTGACCTTCCGTCATGTTGTACTTCCAGAATTCATCATGGGTTGGTCTCGTGACTTCAAACCCTGGAACTGGAGGAACTTCATGAGCGTCCATCGGTCGTACGATTTCTGGTGTTACCAGGACGAGCAGTTCGTTCTCTTCCTGTGTGGACTTCTTGGTGCTGAAGAGCAATGGTCCAACAATCGGAATGTCGCCGAGCAGCGGAATTCGGCTGATTTCGGTCGAGGTCCCGTGTGACAACAATCCGGCCAGTGCCAATGTCTGACCTTCACGCAATTCCACTTCGGTTTGAATACGTCGAGAATCCGTTCCGGGGATTCCACCCGAGTTATTCGCAGGATTCAGACTGCTGTATTCCGCAATGATTGAAATACGGATCAGGTCACGATCGACGACTGTTGGGGTGGCCAGAAGTGACGTTCCAAATCCACGGAACGAAGTTGTCGTTCCCTGAGCACCACCAACACCGACGATCGTTGGAACGGCATATTCACCACCCGACAACAGACGAGCGTTGCGTCCGCTGAGCACCGTCATTTGAGGTTCCGTCAGGACCTTGGCGGTTCCGTTCGTACTGAGATAATCCAGGAAAATTCCGATTTCGCCGTTTTCAAACACACCACTCAAGGTTCCGACGGCTCCACCGACAGTGCTGCGGACTGCATTCCGAGCGTCGTTGAACAGAACGTTGATATCCACGCCAGCTCGATCAAGTTGCGACCGACTCAACTCGGCCACGCGAACTCGCAGGTTAATCTGATACTCGCCAGGAACTCGCAATTCGTTGATGATGAACCCGGACCAGAAGTTGTTTCCACCCCAGTTCCCGAATCCACCAACGCCACCGCCACCACCGCCACCAGCATCACCGTATCCGCCCGTACCACCGTTGGTGGTCACCAGACCACCGCCGAACATGCCGCCATTCTGATTGATGACTTCACCACGGATGATGTTCAGGATGTGCGAGGCTTCTTCCTGGTCACGGGCTTGTCCACGAACGACGATCTTCCACGAGAACGGAATCAGGTAGACCTTGCTGTTGGGATACATCTTGGCAAGTTGACGTTCCAGTTGCCCATAGTCGATTTCGCGCTGCTTATTCAAGCTGGGATCGCGAATTGTGCGGATCGTATAGATCAGTGGATCGGCTTCACCATCGAACCACAGCGTGAGCGTTGTGGCACCGCGGCCCATACCGATGATCGAGAATTCCTTCGGGCTATACTGAACAATGTCGATGATCGATTGATCTCCGATGGCCATCCGGACCACGGGGGAACGGGTCACGACCAGTTGGCTGCGCCGTTCGATGATTTCGAGATCATCTTGAGCTTCCGGGAGTTTTTCGATCAGTCGGTGCACAGCCCGCGCTGACTGCGCCGAGTTTTGTACCTGCTGAATCGCACCCGCCGGTTGCCCCTGAAAATTCGGGGTATAGGGAGCGGTCATCACTTGCCCAGGGGGTGCCAATTGCGGCTGCCCACCGGGAAATGAGCCAGGGTGAAACAAACCGTTGCCTTGTTGTGCAATGGCTGCCTGCGGAATGGCCCACGCCATCGTGACGAGAACCGACGCCATAAGCGGGCGGCTTCGAAACAATGAACGTCCGTGTCGTGTGAATCCTTGTTGATCCAACATCCAAGCTTTCTCCAGAATCAGCCCGTTGTTGAGGTGCTGCGAATCCACTCTTACTTTGACGGAAAACAATCCCCAACCGGGGACCATTCTCGGCCATTGCATGTCCGGCCTCGTTCCTTGAGGGACGGACAACCTCGTTCTCAACGTAGGTAGATGGACTATCTCCGCGCCGCAGTCCCTGTCTCTATCGGACGACTGACATAACCGCGTTCACCGGAATTGACGGAAACTGCGTGTTTTAACAATCGAGTCGAGGTTCGAAGCAGCATCCACGAGCACTGATCTGTCTTTGTTTACCCCAGACTTCCCAAGCGGCACAATTTTGCGTCGCTTTCGCAGAATTGCTATATGTCGATGGGGCACATCGAACGACCGGGGGTCGCCAAAACACGGCTACCTGAAAAAGCGAAACGCCTCGTCAAATGACGAGGCGCGAGAAATGCCGATGCTGGTCTTCGCAATTTGCAAATATTCGGTCGGTCCTGCAAATTACCAGGCGAAGTTCGTGTTCCGGTTGTAAACAGCCCGGCCAGGGAAGTACCACGGAGCTCGGTAGTTGTAGTACGGGAACCGGTAGTGTCCATGCAGTGAGTCTCGATGGAAGCCTGGCCCAAAGTGATCGTAGTACGGATTTCCCGTCACCACGTATTGTCCGCCAGCGGGATCATGGTAAAGAGCCGGGGAACCGACTCGCGGATCATAGCCTCCCGGAGCCCAGTGAGGGCCGTTCGTCGCTACCGTTCCCCCGTAGGGCATTGCGGCCGCGGTTCCTGCACCACTGTAGACGCCACCACCGTAAACGCTACCACCAGCAGGAAGACCATAGTCACCAGCCAACCCTCCGGAAGCATTCCATGAAGGTCCGCTCATCGACATTGGCGCAGGTGAAGGGGGAACGTTGCAATTGCAACCCGCCCACGCCTGTGACGAAACGGCAAAAATGGCCGATAGTACAGTGGCATACGACAAGGACCTGGTGAGATTCATGGGCGAACGCTCCTTCCCGGCGGGGATGATTTGGTAACAGTGGCAGAAACTGCAACTCCGACATTTGTGTTCAAATTACACGATGAAACTTATCCCGGATTCAGACCGGTGCTTGAGAATACTCTTGGCGAAGTGATCGAATTCCTCGGTGACCAGCCACGTTTTTACGGTCGCACGAACAACGAAAGCATTGCCGGTTTGGTAAACCCTGTCGGACCGGAAAGAACTGGCGAAGAATCCTTTGCAGACCGTCGATGCATCTCACTCGACGGGATGTGATTGCCCTGATGGCCACATTGCCGAGAAACGCTGGCAGCGATGAAGGTGGCATTCAACGCGGTAGCGACATTTTGAACTGCGAGTTATGAGTAGCCGAACTCGTGAGAGTTCGGGGATACGCTGAAAGCCTCTGAATACTCACGAATTCAGCTACGAATTTCGTAAACGACGTTGGGTGGCATCAGGCCGCATCTTTCTTCCGAAAGACGACCCGGCGCAAGTGATCATGGAAAATTCCCCGAATCCGGGGATGTGACGCAAGGGGAAATGTTATGCCGAGCGGACTGCTGAATCTGGCCTTGGGAGTGGCAATGCAGGTTGGTAATCCGGGTCCCTCGGAACAGCCGGCCTATCCCGCCCCTGCCAATGCCTATGGCCGTTACGGAAGTGAAGGCTCTTCCGAGCAGCGTCACCCATTCGATACTCAGCAGAACTGGGTCCACGGTTACTTCCAGGAAATCCCAGCCTACGGCGGACATCATATGTTCCGTCCATACAACTACAAAGATGTCCTGTCACAGTCTCAGACTGCCGCCGGCTGGGGCGAGCGGCCAACAATGCCCTACTCAAATCAGTACTGGCACAAATATCAGGATCATGCGACGATGCTGAAGACCACACAGGCGGTTCCTCGCGGAACCCCCGTCTGGACTCACAACCAGGCTCCGGTCGCTGTTCCCTTTCCTGCTGGTCGCCAGCCAATGAATTACGCTGGCTGGTCCGAAGTTCCTGGCAGTCAAATTGTGATCCCTCAGTCTGCTCCGCCAGTCTCGTCCGGGCCACTGCATATGCCACCGCAGTTTGCACCGGTCGCCTATCCTGAATACCAGCCAGGCCCGGGATTGCAGCAGGCAGTTGAAGTCGTGAATCCCGTCGGATACCGACGGTAACAATCGAATTTGTTCCTCGTTCTTGGTTCTTGGTGCTTCGCTCTTAGTTCTTCGACGCATCAATGGCGTCACTCCCGTTCAGCGTGGATGACAACGAAGAACAAAGAACGATAAACTAAGTACGAAGTACTTTCCGAGTATTCAACTCGCTGAGAAAGTGATCGGAATGCCAAGAATCAAAATTGGCCAGATCGGGACAGGACATGCGCATGCGTCTGGCAAGATGGATGTGTACCGAAAGTCTGATGATTACGAAGTTGTTGGTGTTGTCGAACCTGATGAAAAATTGAAACGCCAGGCCGAGCGGCAACCAACGTATCGTGATTTGCCCTGGATGACCGTCGAACAACTCCTGAATGTTCCTGGACTTCAGGCCGTGGCCGTGGAAACCGAGCCTCGACAGTTGCTCGGATATGCGGAAGCATGCGTCGATGCTGGCAAACACGTGCATCTCGATAAGCCAGCCGGAGAATCGTTGCTCCAGTTTCGACGGATCCTTGATACGACTGCCCGCAAGCACCTTTGCCTGCAGATGGGGTATATGTATCGTTACAATCCTGCCGTCGTGCTGATGAAGGATCTGCTGCGAAAAGGATTTTTAGGGGATCCGTTTGAAGTCCATTGCGTGATGAGCAAGGTCGTTGACCCGGCAAACCGGCTGAAGCATGCCGAATACGCGGGCGGAATGATGTTTGAACTCGCCTGCCATGTGATCGACGTGGTGGTGGACCTGTTTGGTCCACCTGAAGCTGTAGCCCCGTATCACCAGCACGTAAGCAGCCAGGCAGATTCTCTGCGAGACAACATGCTGGCGGTACTGACATATCCACGCGCTCTCGCGACCGTCAAATCATCTGCAATGGAAGTTGAAGGTTTTTCTCGTCGACACATTGTCCTGTGTGGAACAGAAGGGACGATTCACATCGAACCGCTGGACAGTCCAAAAGTGGTCCGACTGGCGCTGGCAAAGGAACATGGAAAGTACAAGAAGGGTTACCAGGATGTGACTGTCGCCGGTTACGAACGCTACGTCGGTGACGCCGCCGACTTTGCCAAAGTGATCCGTGGTGAAAAAATGTTTGACTGGTCACCGATGCACGACCTGGCTGTTCAGGAAACCGTGCTGCGAGCGAGTGCTTGTTCGACCGATCGGTAGATCTGTAGCTGAATTCGTAAGAATTCAGGTTTTCAACCCTCCTCCGAACTCTCACGAGTTCGGCTACAATAACGGATGAGCGTCAGATTCAAACCCGACTGAGGTTTTCTTGGTGACGTCCGGAAGTTCGCTCGGCATCGCTGCCTCCCCATCCACCGCAATCACCTCACGTCACACAGACCACCCTGTCTCCGACGAGTTCAAGACGATCTGTCAATAAAATGCCGATCTGAATAAGATCCGCAAAGATTGCGGACGCGCGACCGAGCGAGGTTGAAGATTCGTCGAGTTCCAACCGAATCACTTACCGAAGCACGCGCAGTTGTCGGGTGAGATCGCCTTACACCGACATCACCCCGGAATGGTTTCCGTGGGACGCGAATCGAGTTTCGACGGGAGACAGCCATGGATCGGCGACGGTTTCTGAGCGGGATGGGCCATCTGGTCGTTTGTGGTGCGGTTGCCCAAGTCACGGGATGCCGCAATAAACAAACCGCTCACGTACTGAATGAGACCGATCGAGATATGGTCGGTAGCCATACCGCCGGCGCAGAAACGTGGGAACGTCTGGTCCCCGAATCCGTCGGAAAATTGCTCGGCCGTCAATTGACCGACGTGAAGACAGTCTCTCATGGTGGATCACACTTTCCGAAGCAGGTTTGCTTCGTGGGAGTGGAAAACAAGAGCATTGAAGAGTTGGGCGACTTTGGCGAGCAGATCTACGAAAAGATTGATACGGCGATCACCGAATCGGAGATGTTCCGGGTCATCAATCGACGTGCCGTCGAAGCGGGCCTGCGTCAGAGCCATTTGCGTCCCGAAGACTTGCTGGTTCCCAGCAGCTTGCGTTCATTCACCGCCGTGATGGAACAGGCCAAGCAACCCTTTGATTACCTGTTGTTCGCCAAGATCACGTCGGGAACGACTCGCAGCAATAACAAGGATTACCAGCGTGATTACCTGCTGACCCTGGAACTGGTCGACGTGGTGAGTCTGACGACGGATAAGGAATCAGCAGAACTGCGCAAGGGCTACCACAAATCGGTTCTCGGCAAGCTGAAACACTACGGTTGAGCGTTGATTGCGGAAGGTGGAAATGTTGGGCGAGTCACGATGGGACACCCCGATCGCATCGGTCAGGCCGCGTCCTGCGGCCATGACCACAGGACTGGTCCGTTTCTGTCTTTCTGCCTTTCTGATCGTTACCGCAGCCGGATGCGCATCACATTATGACCGCGTCTGGATCGTGCGCGAGGAATACCATTCCGGGCGTCTCGACGTTGCACGGGAAGCGATCGACAAGCAGTTGAAACATCATAAGCGTGAAGCAGACGTCTTCCTTCTCGATAAGGCGATGATCGAACTCGCCTCAGGCCGACCGAAAGAAGCAGAAAAACTTCTGCGAGGAGTGCGCGACCGATTCGACAACTTCGAGCAGAAGGAAATCGGCGAATTCACCGCCGCCATGCTGACGGATGACAACGCTCAGGCCTATGCCGGTGAGGATTATGAAAAAGTTCTGATCCGTGCGATGCTGGCACTTTCCAATCTGATGTCTGACGGAAACGACGCCAATGCCTATGCATTGCAGATCGTCGACAAGCAGCAGCAGATCATTCAAAAGGTGACCGAAAAGCAGAAGAAGACGATCGACCTGGCCCGTTCTAAACAGAAGGCGGGCGAACCCGACTTTGTCCCTGCTGAAATGGCCTACAAGCAAGTGGCACTCGGCCCCTATATCCGCGCGATGCTGGCAGAAGAATCGCCGCTGACACTGGACCAGGCGGCAAAAGCTCGTGTTCAAGTTGCCAGCTTCGATCCCGGCTTCCGCGACGCCAACGCCGATCTTCAACGAGCTCAATACGAAGCTCCCGTGGGTGCCGGCCGGGGAGTTCTCTACGTATTCGCACTCGTCGGACGAGGTCCCATCAAACAGGAAAAGGAAGAGGTTGCGACGCAGGTTTCGCTGCTGATCGCCGACCGCATTGTGAACGCCTTTTCGAATCGAGCCATCCCACCGACGCTCGCTCCGGTGAAGGTTCCGCAGGTGATCAACTTCCCCAGTGTTTCAGAAGGGGTTTCCGTACACGTCGACGGCCAACGCGTCGGTTCAACCGCCACGATCGTCGATGTGGGTTCAATGGCGGCGCGGCAGCAAGAGGCTCATTACCCGGAAGTGATCGCCAAGGCGGTGGCTCGACGGGTGGTCAAAAAAGGTCTGATCTACGCGGTCGAGGAAGCCGGAAAAGTCGATCAAGGAAGTCTGCTAAGCCTGGGAGCAATGGCCGCAGGCGTGGCATGGGAGGCGACCGAAAATGCAGATACACGCTGCTGGGCTCTCCTTCCCGACACCATCCAGGTGCTGAGAGTCGAGTTACCCGTAGGGGAGCACGAAATCCATCTGCTGCCGCTGGGTCGCAACGGTCACGAACTCGCATCGACCGCCCGAAAGAAAATCGAGATCTTCGACGGCAGAAACACCTATTTGATGGGAACGTTGCCAACAACACAATT
>CAIWEX010000663.1 GCA_903911795.1 uncultured Schlesneria sp. | reverse complement strand
GATACCCTGGTCTTTACAACGCCCAGTTACCTGGCGGGTAAGCTCGAATTTAATGGCGAAGGAATTCGTGAAACGACTCATGTGGACGCGGGTAAAGATCGAACTCGCTGGACAATTCGGTTACGAACCCCCGTCAGCGGTCGTTATTTCGCTGCTGCGATCGGAACGCTTCCACCACCTGCGTAAGAAGTCGAAGCCCCCGCGATTGTTTTTGAACGTGGCAGCGGTGCAGGTGCGACAGATGCGATCGAAGGTCAGCGACAGTACGTCCTGCTGATCAACACTTCGCAAAGCCAGTTAACGTCGGTCGCTCCGGATGGTTTTGAATCCGTTCAGCGGGAAGATGTGCCGGTCGTCGTGGACCAGTCGCTGGTCGATCAGGCGACGGAACTGGTGAAGGTCAAGCAATTGCTGACGGCCCCACGCTGGTCGATTCAGAAGTTCGTACAGACGGCCAGCGCCCCCGCTTCGGTCAACGTGGCTGATCTGACAACGATCCTCAGCCGCGACGGGACTTATCGCGGCCAGGCGATCTACACGATCAAGAATCACTCACGACAATTTCTGGCGTTGAAGTTTCCCGCTGGTGCCGAGTTGATGTCGGTCGTCGTTGGAAATGCTCCGTCGCGAGCGGTGACGACGAAACGCAACAATGAAACGATTCAGTTGATTGCGTTGCCGAAAACCAGCGTGGCGAGTCTGTCGTTTCCGGTTCGAGTCCTCTGGCAAGGTCGGCTGGATGCATCCCTGCCGAAATCGGCCCGGATTCTGCGTCAGGAAGTCGATTTCCCGGCACCTGTTGTTGTCAGTCAACAGGACGAACCTGATTTTGGAATCCCGGTTGCGAAGACTCGCTGGACCGTCTGGCTTCCTGATGATCTGGATGTGCAGCCGCTGAAGACTTCGGCTCGACATAACCTGACTCTGCAACCTGCAGATCAGAAGGACTTGCTGTACGAAAAGGCGGCCGTGCAGGAGTTGTCTGAACTTCTGGGGTTTGTGTCATCGAACTATTCGGGGGCATCGGACAGGGCGCGAGCGGCCAATAACATGAAGCAACTCGGCAACATGAAGCAACTCGGCATGGCACTGGACAATGCCAAGCAGTTGGAACAGGCGGTTAAGAGTACCGGTGGTGATGACGACTTCAATCGTCAGCGAGACCAGGCGCAACGTCAGCTTCAAGAACTGCAGAAGGCAATCCAGGAGGATCAGACCCGGCAACAGATGGCTCAGAGCCAGTCGGCGGCAAATCCTCGCTATCAGAATGGCGGGAATATCACCAATTCCGAGGTGGGGAATCCGTTCCTGAACAACGGCGGAAACGGACTCGACGTGACGCTTTCGAATTCTGCAGCGTTGATTCAAGGCAATGGTATCCAGATCCAGAATGCTGACGATTCCAACGGGAACGGAGTGGCATTGAACTTCGAACTGCAGAATAAAGACATTGTTTCGAAGGATGTTGGGGCGGCGGAAAAGCCAATGGCCGAAGGCAAAAGCTCCGGGAAAGGGGCAAATCAGGCGACGCGTCAGATGCTGCGAGCCAACAATGACGCGAATCAGATTGTCCTGAATGATGCCGTCAATCAGCAGAAGCTGACCAATCTGATCACCAACGGGACTGTGGGCAACGTGACTGGGGGCAATCCGTACAATCAGCCCAGTGGCTTCGGTGGTATCGGAAGTCCGTATGGCGGTCCACAGCCAGGACAGTCTATAGTCACCGGAATTCCGCCGGTGACAGGCAACAATCCATTTTCGGAACTGGCAGGAAATCCTGCCACCGGGACCCCAATCGGACTGCCCGGTCCCACACACCTGCCTAACGGTGGATCTGCGGCACTCCAATCGCACACCATTCGAAATCGGACACAGCCCGCGATTCCGACGCCTGACAGCGGAGCGACATTTGGCTTCAAAGCGACGAGTGAGAATTATCTTAACGGTGCACAAGTTCGCTATCCCACACCTTTCGACCGACTTGGTCCAATGGTTAGCGGTCCTGGCCCAGGAGTTATTCCGTTTGCTGCGCAAGCGGGGCAGCCGAGCGCGCACGATGGAATTGTTCTGCCAGGAATCCAGAACCAATTCACTGATGTAACTGTCGACGGCACAACATCAACACAGATGCGTCAAGAGCAACTTGCACAGCAGGTCGAGGGTCTGCAGCAGCAGACTCGCGGACTGGGTCTGGTGTCGCTGCAAGGGCCTGGCGAAGTGCGCAACGCCGGTGGTCTGGTAGGGGGCGGACAGCCTCGCTGGAGTCAATCTGGCGGATTGTCTCTCGACTTCCAGTTGCCGACAACGGGCAAGAAGCTGGTCTTCTCCAAGGTTGGTGGAGATCCAAAGCTTGCGTTGGCGGTGCGTCCGCAGGAATCGATTCGCTGGGGTCTGAACCTGGTCTGGTCGGTTATCTGGCTGGCGATTGGACTGGCAGTTATACTGGCGGTTCGCAGTCCGTCGATTACGAAACGTCTGTCGCGTGAAATTCCCATTGCAGCAGCGGTTCTGAGCGGACTCGGCTTTTTCATCCTTCCAGGTACATTGGGCGGACTGGCGTTTGTCGCGTTTGTCACCGCTTCAGTGGTTGTCGCCTGGATTCACCGAAATCCCGCCGTATCGCAGTAGACAAGATTCCTTCCCCATGACTGCCCCGCTGCCGACGATTCGTGCTGTCTGTTTTGATCTTGATGGCTTGATGTTCAACACAGAACACGTCTTTTACGAATCGGCCGAGGTTCTGTTGGGACGGCGCGATCTGGCAATGTCACGGGGTGCCATGGACGCGATGCTCGGTCGGCGTCCGCTGGAATCGTTCCAGGCGCTGGTCGACTTTTTGAACCTGACAGAAAAGCCCGCTGATCTGCTGGCGGAATCACGAGTCGTCTTTCACGAACTGCTGGAAACTCGTCTGGAGCCGATGCCTGGACTGTTTGAACTGCTCGATCTGATCGAAGCCCGGGGACTTCCCAAAGGGGTCGCGACCTCGTCACCTCGCGACTACCTGGAAAACGTCTTCGGCCGATTTGAACTGTTGCCTCGTTTTCCCGTCGCTCTGACCGCTGAAAGCGTGACACTCGGCAAACCCAACCCCGAGATCTATTTGAAGGCGGCCCAGCAACTGGGTGTCGCCCCCGCGGAAATGCTGGTTCTGGAAGACACTCAAACTGGAACCCGAGCCGGAGCCGCCGCGGGAGCGTTTGTAGTTTCCGTCCCCCACGAACACACCTCGACTCATGACTTCTCACAAGCCAGCTATATCGCGACGGGATTGAACGACCCGTTTGTGATTGGTCTGGTTGAGAACGCGGTCAGGTAGGTGAGTCTCAGCCGCTGTGGGCTATCCCCACCAGCGTGTTCGCCAATTCAAAAGCAGATGTCCCCAATCGCAAATGGCAATTATCGAGGCGGCTAAGATAATTGCGCCCATGAGGCGTCCCCGTCGACGTGGGTTGCGTGCGGCGGATAAGCCACATCCAGCGCAAATCGCCAGCATTACAAAATCTGCAACCATGCCAAGAACAGTGCGATCCAGTAAGTACGGGGTTCTGCTGGAAACAAGGGGCCGAGCGAGGATGTAGATGACAAAGCAGATGAATGCAGCAGTTGACTCCCACGATCTCGGTACAGGTGTCGCGATCTCACGTACGGAATCGGTAATTACCTGTTTTCCTTCCGGCGTAAGTTCAAAATGCACCATCATCGCACCAATGCCAATGATTACTTATGGAAACTGAACTACCCCAGCTTATCTCCGGGGAAAATTGGTTTCGATCCCAGTCTCCTCTTCAATTTCATGAAAGACAGACTTTGGCAGAACGATGGGGGGCAGAACGATAGAAGACATCTGAACCTTGATTCTTCATCATTCTGCCCCCCATCGTTCTGCCCCACTGCAATTGATTTGACGAACGGTACAGATGCATTGTGACCGGATCGCATTATCGGAAATCTCGTGACCGATTTCCGACCTGGCCGAGTAGTGTTGTCAGGTCGTCCATGCGATCGACGACCAGGTGAACGACATCGTGCTGGCGTTGCAGGATTCCGTGGGCGATGATGGCCGACGCCTGCCGGGCGATTGGGCGGAAGCGTTCCCAGACGTTAACGTGCACGACCAGATTGGCTGTCCCAGTCTCATCTTCCAGGGTCATGAAGGTGATCCCCTTGGCAGTCGAAGGGCGTTGCCTGAGCAGTATCAGGCCTGCGACTCGGTAGCGACGTTCCGGTTCCACATGAATCAAGTCGGCAGTCTTGGTCACACCATACTCGTTCAGGTTGTCTCGCAGGAAAGACATCGGATGGTCTCGCAGTGACAGACCTGCCGTCTGATAGTCGGCCACCACTTCCTGCGCCGGAGTCATGGTCGGTAGCGTGACACAGGGTTCCTCGTCATCCACCCCCGCGAGCAGCGGCGCGGATTCTCGCGCGGGCATCGCGTCCCAGACCGCCTCGCGTCGTGTCGTTTCCAAGGAACGAAACGCATCTGATTTCGCCAACAGCGACAATTCACTGCGACTGATTCCTGTCCGTTGTGCGAATTCGGATTGAGAACGAAACGGGGCGGACTGACGAACGGCAACAATGTGCTCCGCAGTCGATTGGCGGAGCCCTCGCAAGACTCGCAATCCCAGTCTGAGAGCAAGAACATCTCCGTTGGGTTCGAGCGT
>CAIWEX010000662.1 GCA_903911795.1 uncultured Schlesneria sp. | reverse complement strand
GCTGGATTTGAATCGCTTCTGAAGATCTATGAAACGGCTGAGCAAGCACACCGCTCTATTCCGGTTGCAGTTACGCTGTCAAAAGCCTGGGCGAACGAACGTTCAATGCGCTGAGGTCTGGAAATGCTCAAGAACGGATAACGGGAAGTCCGTCAGGCGTAACACTGCCCGACGAGACTCCACGGTTAATTGAGTTTTGACATCGGAACTCAAACCGTCTCGTTGACAGGCAATTGCCCGGGAATCGACTTCAAATCGCATTCGCTGGATTGATGTCGAGAAACGCAAGGCCTTGCGTCACCTCGCATTGTTCGTTGATTCTCAGATCAGTCGGTTCCCGAAATTATCCTTGCGGTATGTTTCCAGAGTTCCGGCAGAAATCGCTGATGAGTCCTGAGCTTCAATCAAGGAAATAAAAATGTGTTCAGAGGCAGAAGCCCTTCAGATGTTCGCGGTCATGGGGTCCGACGAAATCCCAATTTATATCGGAAGCTTCGACGAGTGTGATGAATTTCTGCGATTATCGGGAATCGTACCGCTGGAAGATGTCATTGTCCCGTTAGAAAACGATGGAGTCGAAGTCCTGAAAGAATCGTGCGGATCAATCGCAAATTATCTGTAACACTCGCCTTTACCCTTAAACGAAAGTCACCAACAGGCAGAAAATGAATGAAACCGAAACACATGAGCTGATGCAACGCTGTTTTCCCGAAATGAAGATCCTCGTTGACGAGATCGACAAATTACCTGCTTGTCACCAACAGCGATTGCGATTGCCGGTACAAGAGCTGCTGCAAACACTGAATCGACGCCTTCGAGCGGCCCGATTGCTGCGAGAGGCGTTCGAAGAGGTGCGGCTTGACATCAAATATTTGCACTTCGACTTGAATGCAACTCGTCGAGAACGGGACGAACTTCATCGCCGCCTGACTTCTAACGACTCCCAATAAAAGCGAATACATTTCATCCAGGCAGGGCCACTCTGCCTGATCGTGATTTCTATTTTCCTCTAAGGGTCATTGTTGGCAGTCCCGTCGCTCCGCGGGCTGATGGCAGGCAGAGTTATCGTGCCGGTAACACTGAAAATCGCCACTATCAGCCGCATTATGCGCGTATTCGCATTCCAGTCCCGCACGCAAGGTGTCGCGGACCTATTGTCGCGAATGTGCCACGCGAACGCTTTGTGATGATCGGACGATGAGTGGTTGAGCAAAAACTGACGGTTTACCGAGTTTGCGAGTTCGCGCACGTGCACGCTTGAGCGGATGCTCCGATTCCAGAGAACGTAAAGCGAAGTTTCGTTTCCCCGACCCTGGAAAAGGATGCCATTCACGATGTTAATCTGGACGTTCCTACTCGCCGCAGCATTGCCACAGAGCGATCCATCATCGCTCATTTCCGACGCACCTTTGGACGCCAGTCCTGCACCTTCCTATGCTGAACCCTATGACCGGCCGCCGATTAGTGCACCGGCCCCACCACCTCATCCTGCGTATTCGGCTACATTTCCCGGCGTCGATTGCCCAACGTGTCCACGCGACGTTCCCATGTTCTCACTGAGCCAACCTTTGCTTCCACCGGCCATGCCAGCTCCTGTTGCAACGGTTGCTGCACCTGCAACAGCGGTCGTTGCGCCCGTCTCACCATTTTGTCCAAGAGTGTTTCATCACTATGGAGCGTATCCGATTGTTGCGGTTACGCCATACTCGTTTGAGCGTTATCCGATCTACACGTACCCTTGTCTCCCACACAAGTTCAACGATCTTCGCGTACGTTCCAAGTGGAGAATGAGTCCGGGAAACATGTTTCCGCCGGTTGCGGACCAACCCGCTGCCCATGGATACTACTATTTCAAGCCGTACAATTACGGAATGGTCCCGTACCAGCAATATGCGTCGCAACGCTGGGGGCAACCAGCGTCACAGCCTTACCTGGGACCACTTCAGGATGACCTTGCTGCGCGAGCGGCCTCGTTTCACACTGCACTTTCCGGACACGCACCCGGGTGGGCGCCTCCAATCGACATGCCTCCAGCTTTGCCGCCAGCAATTCACCCAACAATGATCGATCAGGACACCGCTTCAGGACATTTTCGTCAAGAACGAATTATCGGCAACCCATATCCAAGTTTCCCTTGATACTGGCGGCAATTGCAGATCAGTTTCATAAAACTCTTGAAAGCACGATATTCGAAACGCGGACATGCTGACGCCCAATGGAGCTGTGCGAGCAAAGCACTTCCACGCGGTTGCAGCATGTCCGC
>CAIWEX010000661.1 GCA_903911795.1 uncultured Schlesneria sp. | reverse complement strand
GGAGTTAGCTTGGCCTGACTACCTGATGACGTGCCACTGCTTGGCCGCTTTGGGCCAAGCAGTGTGAATGGAGCAACACTCTAACTTGCACTGCTTCTCCGAGGACTCCGAAGTAGTGGCACGTCCAAGGTCGCGGGCTAGTAAGTTGTTCCCGCAGAACCACCGCGCCCCGCCTCAATGATCTCGAATGCGATTTCATTCCTGTCCGAGACATCGAAATCCTGCGTCCAATCCCCATTCTGGAAGGAAGTGGAAGCCAAGTAGCCGTCAACCTCCGCGTGACGTGCAACGTCTCTTGAGACAGCCTTGAGGTCGCCCCACACGGTGCTCTACTTCTTCAATCGTTCGATCAAAAAGGAGGTTGTGTCGGCATACTTGGCGTTGGGCTGGGTGTTGCTGGACATCTGTCCTTCGACGCCAGTGCTGTCCAGCTTCTCCATCAGCAACAGGCCGAGCATCGGTGAGTGCGTCGGATCGGGGTGAGCTTCGCCCTTCTTCGCACCCGCAACACCTTTGTAAAAGAGGCCAATGGCAGGATCGTCTTTCGTGACGTGCGACATTGGCGAGTACTCCTTGATCCATTCGGCGATCTTCTCGCGTTGAGCATTCACTTCATCGAGGTTCTTCAGTCCGAAAGCGTGGGCTCCGTAGCTGTAGTTCGGCATCCACTCTCGCAGCGGAATCGGATCAAGTGTCGCCTGGGCACCATTCACCGCCGCACAGTACAGGCGAGTCGATTCGCGAGCGATTGGATCGTCGCTCTTGGGATCAGCCAGATCGTCACGGAAGGCGAGCCACAACGACGAGCATCCCCCCGCCGAACCGCCCGTCGCGCCAATTCGAACTTTGTCGATGTTCCACTCTTTGGCCTTTGAACGGACGAATTGCAACGCTCGGGCAGCATCATGGAGAGGAGCCTTCACCGGCGGTTCAACCTTCTCGTCCACGGCATTCTTCACATAACGATAGTTGATCGCCGCAATCGAGATGCCCGCCGCCAGAAATGGCTTCACGTTGAAGCCCGTCTTGCTCCCTCCCTGCCACCCGCCACCATGAATGTAAAACACGAGCGGCGTCGGCGAGTCCGACTTCGCCTGGTAGAAGTCGATCTTCTGCCGTTCATGCGGACCATACGAAACATCTTCAAAAGTCGGCGGCATCACATTCTTCGGCGGAACCTTGGCCTTCACCGTCGGCTTGGCCTCCTCCTTCTTCCCAGCCTGAGCCTCCTGCGCGACGGCGGAATTGTCCAACAACCTAACAATCACCCCAACCATCGTAACCAGACAATAGACGCCGCGTTTCAACATGGCAGGCTCCGGAAAAAAAGGGGATGGCGATAGCAGCTATCCAAACAGTTCAAAACAGATTGTGAGCGATCGTCGCCCACTTCGAAAGCCTTTGGGTGAATCTCGCCATGGCCAATGCCTTTTTCAAGCTGGGCAGAATGTAGGGTGGAGCCAATGTTACCCACGTCTTTGCTCTGCGATTGCCAGTTGCTGCCGCCATGAATTTTGAGACATCGATCAGCCGGAACGTGCTAGCGTCCGGTTCCGATGGACGACTTGAGACACTCATCTCAAGAAACCGGACGCTAGCGCGTTCCGGCTGATGGTCGCAACTTATGCGACGGTTTCACCCAGTTGATTACTGCTCGAATCTCAACGGATTCGGAAAACGGAAGACATCAACAGTCACGTTTGTGCTGACGTAGTAGGGTGGAGTCAATGTTACCCACATCTTTGTCTCTCGGTTGGGTGAACCTATGAAGAACGGTTGGGTGGCGGGGGCGCACTGGCTTTGCAGAAGCCCCCGAAATGGGACGCATTGAACGGGGGCTTCCCCAAAGCGGGT
>CAIWEX010000660.1 GCA_903911795.1 uncultured Schlesneria sp. | reverse complement strand
GGACAGAATGGACACTGTCAACGAGGTCAACAACGTCCGCCGTCAATCCAGTCAACACGGTCAATCCAGTCAACACTGTCCAAAACCCAACGCGCCCGCCGCAGGCGGTTGTAGCGCCTAAGCCGTGGCGGGAGGCGAGCGGTGACGGGCAAGACCGCACAGCATCGCGAAGGACGGATTGATGATTGTTGATTGTTGAAGTGGAAGAAGTTGACTGGAAGATCATCGAAGAGAACCCATTCCTCAAGGTAAAGACGCAAAAGAGCTCGGTGAAAGTCAACGAGTTTGTGCCACGCGAAGTGGTCGATGAGCTGATGAAGAAGGCCAATCCCGTGTGGCAAGTGATCCTGGGGCGACAAGAAAAAAGTAGCAGGCACATTCCATGTGCCGTCCGCTGGATTTAATCAGTTGTACATCGAACCCTCGCGGACGGCACAGCTGAGTGTGCCCGCTACTTTCGCGCTGGCCACGCTTGTTCCACTCAGTAAAGCTTTAAGAGGGGCGTGCTAGTAGTCAAACCGAACGGCAACGCGAGTTACCGCTCCACGTGGTTTGCTCTTGGCTTGGCAACTCGCTGCGTATCGCACAGCAGAGCTACCTGCTGTTTACCGAGGATGATTTCGCCAAGGCCGCCGGCCGCTTCCGAAATCGTTAATAATCCAATGACCTTTGCCGACGATTTCTCCGAAACCATCGATGAATTACTCAAGGGTTAGCTGACATTCTTTTTGCGGCACTTCGCAACTATCGAACTGCAGGTTATCCCAAATGCAAAGATCGCAAGACTGGTGGGTTCCGGTACTTGGCTGTTGACTTCGCTAACGACCAAACCTTCGAACCCTGGGCCACGTGTTGAAACCCTGGGCATGGAGGCAAAAAGACTTGTTGATCCTGAGACCTCGATTATCTGATTGACGTTTGCAAAAGAATCATTGGTGCCGAAATTCAGCGTGGGGGTGATCGTGTTATTGCTGCTATCGGTGTATGTCATAGAAGCCGCATAAGCCAAATTTCTGGAATCCCCATGGAGGAACTGAACTCGATAGGATTTGGATGCAACCAGTCCCGAGATAGTCAAAGTCATTGCTCCGTTTCCTTGAGTGTAGACTGCCGAGTGAAACAGTGTATTTGACCCGTAGCTATTGGCAACCGTTAGACCATTTCCGCCGAATGTGTAGGTTTGTGCGCCTACCGTAAATGGTCCAATCGAATTATTGGTACCAACAAAAGAAATCCCCTGTGTGGTAATGTCGGCGTTACCAAAATTGAATGCTGCGATCAATGTGCCGGTGTTATCGATCGTGGGTTCACCAGTTGAGACTGAATGGCGTGTATCCACCAGGATAACTCCCGCGTGGGACGAACAAGTCAATGACAAAACAAGACCGAAAAATGTGAAGGTCGACAGGATGAGATTACGCATTGAAACTCCCAGCTAGTAGTGCAGAGGGAAGAGCCTCTAGTTCTGAAAACAAAGAAAAACTTCAGAATCCGTCGCAAATCCGCACCCTGTCCCTGGGAAAAAAACAGTGT
>CAIWEX010000659.1 GCA_903911795.1 uncultured Schlesneria sp. | reverse complement strand
TAGCTGGCGGTCAAACGGAGCTCGAAAAATAACTTTTTGATTAATCAAAATCATAGCTGTGGAGGTCGGTTGCGTCAAGGCGGGTGGTGTTTTCCAATCAGGGCGCAATCAGGGGTCGGGGCTACGCCACCCGACAAGCGTCACTCAAAGGAAACCCGTCCCGATGTCATTGCTGGCACGCGACTTCTATGAGCGAGATCCGAAAGTTGTCGCTGCGGAACTGATCGGGAAGCACCTCGTCCGAAGAACATTACAGGGCGTTTGTTCTGGAATCATCGTGGAGACCGAGGCATACCTTGCGACCGACGATCCTGCATCGCATTCGTATCGCGGCAAGACTCGCAAGAACGCCACGATGTTTGGACGAGCGGGCTTGCTTTACGTTTACCCGATCCACGGGCGCTACTGTTTGAATGCGGTGACCGAGACACGCGGGGTCGCCAGTGCCGTTTTGATTCGAGCAGTTCAACCAATCCTCGGAATCGAACTCATGCAGTTCCGCCGCCAGTCTCCATTGATCGACCTGGCTCGCGGTCCGGCCCGACTGTGTGAAGCATACGCTGTAGACCGGCAACTGGACGGATGGGACCTGACACAAGGCCGTCGCATCTGGATCGAATCAGCACCACTTGAAATTACCACCGAAGACAGTGCCATCAAGATTCAGATCACGCGCAGGATCGGTGTGACCTCTGCCCACGATTTTCAATTGCGGTATATCGCGCGCAACTGCGAGTTTGTCAGCGGACCGCGAAAGCATGCAGATGCCTTGAAGACCGATAATTCAATTCGTCTGGTCGTGTGCAACGACCTGGAACCGCCTCATTTCCCGGATGGTGCGTATTCTAATTGACTTTGGTTCCCACGGTTTCCAGAATCAGTTTTAAGCTTGCCTCAAGAGGTACTCTCAAGGGGAACGTTACTCAGACCGGAACTTCTGAATGCGATCCAGGTTCATCAATTCATTCGCCCTGGCCGCCATCGTACTTGCGCACACGTTTCCAGCGTCAGGACATGACGATAACCCATTGAACTTGCCGGAACCGTTCGACCCCAAATCACCGGGAATGGTGATGTTACATGGGGGCGGCGAACTGTCTGACGAGTTACGTGACAGTTTCATCGAACTGGCCGGGGGTAAGACTGCGAAAATCGTACTGATTCCGTCGGGAACATATGTTCGCTGGGACGGAGAATCCAAAGAAGAATTCAAACAACGTCTTCACAAACTTTTTAAAGAGTGGGCAGATCTGAAATCGCAAAAGAAGATCGCCGACTTTGAACTTCTGTTTACCGACAATCCTGATGACGCTGACGACGACGACAAGTTCCTGAAGCCGCTGAAAAGCGCCACCGGAGTTTGGATTCCCGCAGCATTCCAAGGCAAATTGTCATGGAGATTTACGCGGAAGTATGCCGACGCAGCGGATACGGGGGACACGCTGTTTCAGAAGCGACTTCGTGAAGTTGTTGCCCGAGGTGGCGTTGTTGGTGGTCTTGGTGGGGGAATGGCTGCGTTGCCTGAAGTCATGATCATGGGAAAGGAATCGGGCGACGATGACGAGGTTCCTCGAGCAGCAACGTATCCGGGGTTACATCTCTTCAACGGGGCGATTGTCGATCAGAACTTCAACTATGGAGGTCGACTGGAACGATTCACCGGCCTGCTGAAAAACACGAAAAAGCTGAACCGTGAAAGTACGTGGCCCGCCAGTGGTCGAAATATGATTGGAATTGCGGTTGAACAGGAAACTGCCGTCATCGTGCAAGGGAGTCGCCTGAAGCGAATCGGGAATGGCGATGCCCATCTGTTTGTAAAGGCAAACGGTGATCGAACCGTTCAATGGCAGATTCTCTCCCCCGAAAACTCTGAGGTCGAACTTCGACCGATCGCCATCGGACAACGAAAAATAGCGGTCAACGGCGAGCGCAAGAACACGAATCCCTTTGGAATTCCCGAGCCCATCAAAGGAAGTCGACCCGGAACAGTTGTCTTGCATGGCGGGAGAGACAACAGCGATCTTATGCAGATCTATCCCAGTCTCGCCGGAGTCCCTGCTCCTCGCCTGGTTCATTGTCCCGCAGCATCACCATCGTTTCAGGATGATTTAGACGAAGGAAAAAGCCAGCTTCGAAAGGTGAAACGCTATTTTCACGAGTGGGTCAGCATGGAAGCAGACGGAAGCCTGGCGAGTCTTGATTTTCTGACGACGTCGAAGTCGACAAAGGCCAATGATGAAGATTTTATCAAACCGTTGAAATCGGCACACGCAGTCTGGTTCGCAGGGGGCGATCAACGCGAACTCGCACGACTGTTTATTGACCAGAAGAAGCCGACTCGATTTCAGGAAGAGGTCATTCAAGTCGTGGCGCGTGGTGGCGTTGTCGGAGGCTCTTCCGCCGGTATGGCCGTCATGGCTAAAGTCATGACTGTACCTGGCGAATCGATTTACGAATCCAATGTCACTTCGGGGCTTGGAGTTTTGAAAAATGTGATCGTCGAACAGCATTATCTGGGAAGTGGCCGTGGCGGTCGACTCGAGCGATTCACCGGCGTCCTGTTAGGAAAAGACCCGGAAACCACGTTCTACGTCAACCAGATTATCAAGAGCGATAAGACAGACTTCAATCAAATGATTGGCATCGCCGTCGAAGAACAAACATCACTTCTGTTAAAGGGAGACCGCCTGAGCGTATTCGGTGTGGGACATGCTCATATCTTCCTCAAGACCACAAATCCACTGGCAATTACGTGGCACGAACTGGAACCAGGCGATTCCGCCTTCGTATCCATTGGTCCCGACGGCCCCGTCCTGGAGCTTGATGGCTGGCAAGCGATCCCATCAAAAAAGCAGTGATGAGGTTTCTGGTGCCTTTTCACGACGAAGAATTTGGATTGGACCATCAGCTAGCCCACGGTTAAAACCGAACCTATCGCGGCTGATTGATCTCACGGACTCTCAGGTGGTAAAGGAACCTGAGTGGGTGACATCAGGTAGGCTACCAGATCACGGATCTGCTCTGCTGTCAGAGACTGCAGTAAACCGTCCGGCATCAGTGACAATGATGACGGGACGATTTCGTCGATCTCGGATCGACTGATCGTCAGACGTTCCTTGGCGGTCTGCAGCGTCACCATCTTTTCGGTCTGTGATGCGATGATTCCGTTGTGGACTCGGCCATCATGGAGCGCCACTGTCGACAGTCGGTAGTCGGCACCCACGGCGGCACTGGGGTCCACCAGATTGATCAGCACATAGTCCAAATTGTGTCGACCGGAACCTGTCAGATCGGGGCCGATCTGGCCGCCGTGTCCGTACAGGCGATGGCAGTTTCCACATGACTTCGCAAACGTCGCCCGTCCCTGACTCTTGTCTCCCTGTTGTAAGACCTCGGCAGTCAGTTGTGATTTCAATTGTGCGATCAATTGCTGCTTGTCAGCAGGAGAATCACGGAGTTCACCCCAGATCGAATTCAGTCGTTCCGTGAGCTTCGCATTGTTGAAGCTGCGGATCTGCCGAGCGTGCAGGACGGTCACTTCACCACGCGGAATCTTGCCCGCCGCGACCTGATCCAGTAATGCTTCCGCGAAAGATGGACGAGACACCAGGGCATCAATGACCGCCGGACGGTCCGACGGAAAAAAACTGCGATAGCTTTTGGCCAGCTTGTCACCGATCGCCGGATCATCGAACTCCGTCAGGCCTCGGACTGCCGTGGTATTCAAATAGCGGACACTCAGCAGTTGTTCGCAGATTTTTCGACGCTCGGGAGCCCGGTTGTCGATCAACGTCTGCAGAGCCGATCGTCGGGATGCCAGATCCGCTTTGCCATCCAGAGCAACTCGCTGAACCTGCTCCAGGGCCCGTCCATCGCCAAACAAGACACTCAGGTCGCGTACCATTGTTTTGAGCTTATCGTCACTTGAAGAGGCAAGTTGCAGTTGAATGGCAGGCCAGCTCGATGGTGCTTTCACCTTGTGCCGTCCTGCAAAACCTTCAGTGAGCCCTTTGAAAAGATCCGGCAGTGATTCGGGTCGAGTCCCCGTCAGCAGGATTTCGATCGACTGCGGTTGTTCATCAATCATCTCAGCCAGTCGACGTGCGACCAGGCGCGTCAGGATGGGAAACCGGCTGCTGCAGGCGAATCGCGCCAAACCATCTGGGTCGGTCTTCGCGACGGGGAGCAGTCCATACCAGACCATCAGCGGCAGATTGTGGTCACTGGCATCCTCGGTTCGTGCGGCCAGCGCAGTCGCCAATTTGAGGCGACGGTTCACCGGCAATCGCTGCAGCGCCGATGCGAGGGCCAGTCGTCCTGATTTTAAGCGATTGTCCGTCGCCGTTTGAATCAATTTCCCGATCAATAATTCGGGATACTCACATGATGTCGCGGCAGGATGCGGCGATCCCATGATCGTATCGAGCGGCCAGGCATCGGTCAGCATTCGTATAGCCCAGGCACTGATCTGCGAATCCGGGTCGTGGACGAGAAACTGCAGCTGAACTTCGGTTGACCCACAGATGGCAATGCCCGTTTGGATCACCCGCAGTTTGATGACGGGTTCCGATTCGTTCTCAAGCAGTTTTTCCAAAGCCTCGCAGGCCGCGTTTCGAAATGACGTCACGTCAGGTGACATCAACATGCGATCAATCAGGATTCGTCGGGCCTGGCGGACAAACCATTCGTTGCGGTGACGATGTAATGCGACCAAGGCTTTCAAATCCAGATCCTTCAGGTCACCTGGAAAAACATTCCCAGGAAGTTGTTGCCCCCCCTTGTAGTGAACTCGAAAGATCCGGCCTGATTTGCGATGGACTCCCGTGTGTTCGTGACATTCTCCCGTGTCACTCCAGTCGAGAATGTAGACAGCACCATCGGGACCGTAGCTGAGGTCCAGCCCCCGAAACCATGGGTCTGCGGACTGCAGCATGTCAGGTTCGTGCTGCCCAACGTATCCAGCTCCTTCGGGAACCAACCGCTCCACGTTGACTCGACGACCATGCAGGTTGAGCGTCAGCAGACGACCGCGATACGAATCCGGCCAATTGTCGCCCAGGTAAATCGTCGCGCCGCTGTGAGCGTGGCCTCCTCCCAGTCGATCGTGCTCGCCCGTCACTTTCCGCGAATCGGTCCAATCCTTGCCGGTATCCCAGTGGTAGTGATCGGCATGAGTATCAATGGTCATGTATACGTGCGGATTCGGATCTTCACTGTGTGGCCGACGATAGTGAGCCCCCGGAATGATCTGCCACAGATGGCCATTGACCGTATTGATGAAAAAGCCATCGCCGTTCTCATTCCAGTCGTGTCCCCAGGGATTAGTGGTCCCATGACAGAGAACTTCGACGATCGGCTTCATGGCGGTTGAAGGATGGGCAGTCGATTCCTTCTGACCAGCAGGCTTCGGAAAAAGCAGACTGAAGTCAGGACGATACCGCCAGATGCCACCGAACAGAGGAACTCGCTCGTGGTCTGGTGTTCCGGGTGGACCAAGCCGTCCTGGACTGGAGGCTCCACAGCGTCCATAAAGCCAGCCATCAGGTCCCCATTTCAATCCGTTGGCAAACGTATGATGGTTGTCGGTGGCTGGGGTGAAGCCATCGAGCATCACGATCGGAGCACCATCCGGTTTGTCGTCTCCATCGCGATCCGGAATGAAGATCAATTGAGGCGGAGTCATCAGCCAGACACCGCCGCAACCTAACGCGATGCTGGACAGCATCTGCACATCGTCCGTAAAGACGGTCCGCTTGTCGAACCGGCCATCGTGATCGGTGTCTTCCAGAATCAGCACGCGATCACGCAGGCTGAGGTCAAATTTGAGATTGCGATCGGCGTACGTGTAGTTCTCGGCAACCCACAAACGACCGCGAGTATCCCAGGCCATTGCGATCGGATTCTGGACATCCGGTTCTGCGGCGAAAACATTAATCTGGAAGCCGTCGGGAACTCGAAACCCCTTTGCTGCATCCTCAGGAGGAAGTGCTTTGCTGTTGACATCCGCTTCCGTGTTGACGGGATCTGGAAACGTCACAGTTTTGGGTGGAACGGGATCGACGGCGAACGACCACATCAGCGATGTCGTCAGGAAGAGCGCAACGGCAAGGATGGCGTTTCGCATGCGATGAAGACCATCAGGGGAATGAAGTTCAGGGAGTCAGGTTAATCGGGATGGTCGCTTCATCGCGATCCAGCGGCACATCGTCGATCGGGAGCGAAAAATGAGTCGCCAGGCTTTGACGGAGTTTCGCGACATCGGTGACATGAGTGATGCGACACAACGTCCGACCATCGTTGGCCAGCAATGTGTAGTTGCTGCCCGATTCCCTGAGCGGCTTCAGGACATTGGCGACCAGTTTGTTCAGTTCGCTTTCTGTCAGCTCACGGTTGATCTTGATCGATAACTGCGACATTTCCTCCTGCCCGGCAACCGTCTGGCGGAACAGTGACACCATGTCCGGCCAGGCAGAGGCCATTGACAGAATCGCCGGGCCGACCGCTTGTTCGAACTGCTGCTTATCTGCGGCCGACTGCAACTGGTCCAGAACTTCGTCAGCCTGCGACAGGGCATCCAAAAGCTTTGGCTTGATCGCCTTGATTCGTTCTGGCAGTCGTGCCAGCCATTCGCGATCTTCCTTGATTCCAGCGTCCCAGCGTTCGACCAGCGATTTTGGCAGCCATTTGCCATCGTGTTTGACGTAAACAAATTCTGTCGGCTTCTCGTCGTGGGGACCTCGAATGGCAACGACCTGCTCGGCACCATTGGTCCGAACCGGTGTCACAGTGACTCCAGCGAATTGCCGCGAAAGATTCGCACCAATTGCCTGCCCGAGGACATCGAGTGTTCCTGCCGACGATTTCCCAGGCAACAGCGACCGAAGTGTGATCTGTTTCAACTTTGCCAGGTCACTCGCATCGTTTTCGACGAGCGATGTCAACAGCGACAGTGTGGAATCCCAATGCTGTCGATACGGTTCGGCTTCGGGGCGATTACGAAACAGGTCCAGTTCCAGCAGGAACTCTTTTTTGGACTTGAGAAACGCGATCGTCTTGCGAGCCGTACCTGTCAGGCGGGCCCAAAGTTCCGGATCCATCTTGCCAGCAAAATCATGCAGCAATCCGTCCAGATCTGATTGATAGGAACCGGGTAAAAAATCATAGGCTTCAGCAAGTTTCCCCGCTTCCAGTCCCTTCAACGTCGTCAGGACTGCCGCCGCAGCGGAGTCCTCTTCGATCTTGGGAATGGACGGAGTTGTCCCCGTATTTGTGCTGGCTGCCGGGGGCTTTTCCGTCGGTTTGGTAGCGTCCACAGCGGTCGCCGGTTGAGTCGGCTTGGTGCCACCGCAGCCGAGTCCACACAGCAGGCATCCCGCCAGCAATATCCAAAAGTGAAGTTTACGCATGACCATGGAGGTACGGAGAGTCTCCGTGTTCCTTTCTGTTCACTCAGATTTGTCGCCATCGCCCCGAAAAAAGCTCTGCGGCATGATATCCGCAATACCTTCGAATGGCGCGGGTTGGTCGCGACTTTGCAAGGCCGGAAATAAAAATCGAAGAGGAGACCTTCGGTCGGTCGTTTCGGCGGGGTCAGGAGACCCGCGCCGAATATTCTTGTTGAACGCTGATCGCTGATCGCTGAATGCTGACAGCTATCTCTACTGCCCAACCTTGCGACCTTCGCCCTTAATGGCGGATCGAGACAGTTTCAGTTCGTTCAATTTCTCGAAGTACGCAGTCGCCTCTTTCACCGGCACCACGTTCATGACGATGTAATCGGCACCATCGCCTGCATGGCGTTGAATGAACACCAAAGCATCAACATTCACCTGTGCCTTCGCAACCGGCAGAACTTCCAGGTTTTCGATGGAGACTCCGCGATATCGTTTGTCGACGACGAGTTCATATGTCATCGGACAGACCTCTTCCCCTGTGGTAATTTTGCCCACGACGATCAAATCCGATTGCTCAATCTGATCGTCCACGGAAAGCGTGTTCCACTTGCGTTGCAGTTCCAACTGCGCGATCACCGTCGTGACGGCCTTCACCGCCAGATGGCTGTAAGGCATTGTAAATTCAACCAGGTCCGCAGTCTCGCCGTCCACGCGGATGAAAAAAATGAGTGAGCGGTCGCGTGTGCTCAACGTCTCGTCCTGCGAAATCGATTTGATCGCGGAAGTCAGTCGCGACGAATACTTCTTCACGTTGTCCAGTGATCTGGCATCACCTTTTAAAAGGGTGTCAGATCGCCCGAGTCGCACGTCGTTGCCACTCCGCACGAGATCGCCCGGCTTCCAAACACCTATCACCGTGGCGTACTCAACACATTCCGAAGTGTAAAGAGCCCGATCAGCCCGGGCGGCCGGTGTCAGAATCAGAAATGCGACAACGGTCAGGATCTGTTTCATGTTGAGTCTTCCCAATTAAGATCTACCCTCGCGTCGTACAACCAGAGAGAGTTGGAGTACAGGCTTCAGTCTGTGCATTTTCAGTCTGAAGGCTGAACACCAACATATTAGCAATTCTTCCAGTAGTTACGCTCGCCAGAGCCGTGGGGAACGGGACGGAGGAGATGGGTTGATCATTGGAAGCCGAACCAGACGAAGGCAAAAAGAGGAGACCTTCGGTCGGTCGTTTCGGCGGGGTCAGGAGACCCGCGCCGAACATTGCCGAGTCGACAACTGATCGCTGAAAGCAGACAGCTAAGTCATCACCCCACAAACGCGAGCAACCTCCGCCAGGATGAATCCTGACGGAGGTTGCTCTATGGAAACGGCTCGGCTCGTCACCGTCCGTGGGAGGGTATTACCCTTCAAAGCCGGCGATCGCCGGAATGCTGCGTCGAATTGTCGGTCTGTTGGAAGCTCTGAAACCTCAGGCCGCTTCGCTCATTCCTTCCTCGTCTTCGTAGACCAGGTAGTAGATCTCGCTGGAGCAACCATCGAGGATCGACTTGATGGTTTCGCTGGCCACTGATTCGCTCAGTAGTTCCAGCGCCGCGACCACTCGGTCGACTTCTTCCGAAGAAATCTCTTCGTATTCATGCTCGCTCACGTCGTCAGCCTCCAATTCCGGCGATTGGGGATATTAGGGAAAGTCCTGTCGCACCGGAATTATCGGCGGCAGCCCCCCCGTGCATGTACCAGAAGTCGCAGCGTGGAAGAGACTTCAGCCGACCTCGACCGCAGAATTCGCATTTGAAGAAAGGTTTACCCTATTTACCAGGCTTCCCTTTTCGAGTCCCTTTCTTCGCTCCCTTTTCAGACTTGGCCTCGGCCTTCGCTTCAGCCTTGGCTTTTTTGCTCTGCTTGGCTTTCTTGGCGGGTTTGGCAGGCTTTCCCCCGTTGGAGAAAATCTGATCCCATCCCGCCGAGAATTTGTCGTTTGACCCTGTGTGTACCGTGTAACCCGTCATAACTCTTCCTTCGACTCAAATGAGGGGAGTTCCCTCAATCCACAATGAGCGACCGTTCGAAAACCGCAACGGTCGCTCTCGCCAAAACCTGCGAGCATGTCACGATCATCATCAAGATGAAAGAATCTAGACCTTGGCGGCACATTCCCGGACATGCTTCAAACAAGCTTCAATGTCCGGCATTGGGTTCTTGGCGTTTTCTTCGTATTCAATCGCCAGGCAATACTGGTAATCCAGGCTCTTCAGTGCCTTCAGCAATTCGACAACCTTCAGGTCACCTTCGCCTGCGATCTTGAATTGCTTCTGCTTCTTGCCATCGACTTCAGTCGTCTTCACATCCTTCAGGTGGCAGCCGAAAACTCGCTTGCCCAGGCGCTGGATCGCTTCCACAGGATCTTCGTCGCTGCGCAGGTAGTGTCCGGTATCGACGCAGGCACCAATTTTGGGATGTCGGTCTTTGACGACTTTTTCGACGTCACTGATCTTGTTGTAGCGATGCCCGGGGCCGTGATTATGAATGGCGATGGCGACATCATATTCGGCACAGAGTTTGTCGAGCAGATCAAACGTGGCCTTGTCGGGCTTGGGATCGGCGCTGATTGACTTGATCCCCATCGCCTTGGCGAATTCAAATCGCTCGCGAGCCGCGTTTTCGTTTTCATCAAACGGCAACACCCCGTACGAAATCAATGTGACACCATACTTGGCCAGCAGGTCCTTGTGGGCCTGGATCTGTGCAGGAACCGCCGTTATCGGCAGGTGACTTCCAAACGATTCCCAGTACTTCAGCCCCAAGGTCTTGGTGTGCTCCAGCGCCGCTTCGTTTTTGAACTCACGCAGCGAGTAGCTCTGAATTCCCATCTTCAGGCCAAGATAAGGGTCCTTTTCAGCAGCGCGTGCGGTTGCGCCAATAGCGGCCACGGCCATACCAGCGGCTGTCGCCTGCAGAAAGTCGCGACGATTGAATGATGTCGACATGTTGTCACTCCAGATGTTCAAGGGAAGTCGATGACAAGACCAATTCGGTTTTCAAGACCCAATGTCAGAGCCTCGACAAAGATACCGTGGTCAGGGCGAAGACTCCACAATCCACGGCCGTTTCGATGAACCCCGATAATCGGGTTCCAGACGCTGAAGGGGTCGCAAATCGTAGCAGAGTGGGTTGCAGCGGTTGCAGGGCAGCAAAACCCCCGGATCATGAGTCGCACGACAAGCGCATCGCGGCGGGATGCAGAGGAAGAAAGAGATTTGGAACACTGATCGCCGCTGATTCACGCTGATCCCGAACACGAGGAAGGGAGCGCCCCCCAATATGGTTCGAACCAGTATGCCGTGAAAGCCGTTTCTTTCTCTGCCTGATCAGTGGAAATCAGCGGAGATGAGTGTTCCACATATCAAAGGGTGGCGGGGGCGCACCCCGCTTCGGGGAAGCCCCCGGCGACATCGCTCTGGATTTCTGGGTTGCAAGCAACACGAGGAACCGTGTGTGGACTGGATGTCGTAGCAGGGACGATCAGATGCTTTTGTGTACTGTGCTCTGACTGGTCAGAGCACAGCGTTGCCCCCGGAATGAGAGCGATTCGAGAGTCGTGGCGTCAGCGTCTGGTGAACCGGCTCACGGAGTGGCGTACAAAAGCGTTCGCTCTCCGGACGGGAGTGCTGTTCGGCTTTGAGTTTTCAGGCCGCATTCCTGCAGGGCCGCTTCCAGAGCCGGCAGCGAATAGTCGTCGTACTGGTCAGCCTTGTTGCGTAACAGGCCCCGTACCATCGGGTCTCGCTTGCTGGGGAACTCGATGATGACCTCGGCTCGGAAGCTCGCGAGCCAGTCGACGACTTCGAGCAACGGGATGTTTCCCGCGATGACCAGATGATGAATCAGGCCCAGGCACAGGACAAGATCGGGGCGTCCGCGATCTTCCAGTCGACTTCGCTCGCGGCCTCGCCAGCCTTGAGCAGGTGACGGATTCAGCAGATCGATCCGCAGCGGCAGGATATTACCGCGGGTTCCGGCGTTTGCCGCAAGTTCCAGATACAGGCGATCGACGCATCCATGATCTTGATCCATGGCGACGACATAGTCGGCATGGTCCGCGGCAATCCTGGAAAAATGTCCATCGTTGCAGCCCAGATCCCAAACCAGCGATCGATGGTGCTTTTCACAAATCTCACGGACGAAACCGGACTTCACTTCCAGGTCCTGGACAACGTGAGGGAGTTCATGGCGGTAATGCGACCACTGAGTCGCATCCGGATGCCACTTCAATCGCCGTAACAGTGCGGTCAGCTTGCGTAGATTTTCTTGAATCAGTCGCCGGTCAAACCCACTCGACTTCAAACCACCGACGGTGTCCGACTGTGATGCGTTTGTCTGGCGTTCGAGTAATGACTGCAGCCAACCGTGAGTGAACACGCCTGGTCGGAAACGATCCCGCCACGACAGATATCGCAGAAACTGGCTTGCCGAAATTCCATCCAGATGTGCGCGCAAGATCGGCTGCAGGTCAATCTTGCGGTAAGCCTGTAACAACAGTGGAAACAACATCAGCTCACAGAACTGTCGGTACCCTGTCCAGGGTTCATTCTCGCCATGTGTAACGAAAGATCCGATATCGATAAAGACAGGTTGAGATCCGCGGAACTGAACATTGTAGGGGGATGAATCCTTCAAAATCGTTCCGACTTCGATTGCCTCACGGAGAATCTCAAGATGCAGGATCGCCGCCGATCGAAGCATCGAAAACGACCATTCGTAGGGATAGGAAACGAATGGAATACGATCATGATGCAGGATTGCGGCTGTCGATTCCGACAGTTCGAATTGCGCCGCCTCGTCAGCAGACAACTCGCGGGTTCGGACAACCGAACCCTTCGAGAGAAGCTGCTCAAAAAAGGGCTGCTCCGAAACTCTGTGCCAATCCCTCTGCGCCTGTGGCGTCAGTGCACGGTAGACCTCGCCGTGCTGCAGAAACACTCGTGATGCGCGATCACGGAACGAACCTGAATCATAACTCAGGTCTGGGCTTGGACTTCCCGGATTTCCGACAGGGTTGCTGTTGACGGGACTGGCCTTGGAGCCATGAACTGATTCCATAAGTACCGCCCCAGCACTACAAAACCGCTGAATCCACCAACCAATGCCTGTAGAATCAGACTGCCGTTTCCCGGATCAAGATACGCCAGAATAGGATTCATTTGAGTCTCTCCTCGACCGCCAGTTATTTTCAGCCAGCCCCATCGTCACAGGACACGTACGGCAACCTGAGACATCACCCTGTTAGCAACTGCCGCGCCCAAGCCAGCCAG